>JAITKY010000226.1 GCA_031278135.1 Prevotellaceae bacterium
CATTTTCACACATTGCAAAATTCGACTATCCCTAATTATGGGGATATTAAATTTGTAAAATCATCATAAATAATTATTGTGTACGTCGTGAAACGACAGTACTTTTGTATTCTGAAACAGGTTAATGTTAATGATTATAATTTGTTGATAATTATTTTTTTAATGATTTATAAAGTTGATGAAAGTTAAAATATCTCAAATAGCGAATGTCATGATAATTTTGTTTATCATGGCATTTGTTACATGTACGAAGGAACAAGAAGAAATCATGGACAAATACGGGAATGTTGCCGATCCGGCGTCTCTATCTGCCGGAACATCAACTATTTTCGAGTCGGGAATGACTGCTTACGACAGTCCGGCAAACTGGGTTACGAACGAGTTGCTGACCCGTTTTTACCGTGGCGACGCCCTCTACGACAGACCTCGAACAAGTGGTGACGACCCTTTGATTGGAGGAAAAGGTCCGCTATATGCCGGCTCGTCGTGTGGAAGTTGTCACACAAATGCGGGCAGAACTTTGCCGACGCTTTTTTCGCAAGGAGGAACAGGATTGGGAGGATTTTCCGCTCAATTAGTGTATATTACGAAAAAAGACGGCTCATTTTTCCGCAATTACGGACGTGTTTTGCACGACCAGAATATTTACGGAGTTGTTCCCGAAGGCAAACTAAAATACTCTTATACGGAAGAAACATTCCATTTTCCCGACGGCGAAGAATATTCGCTGATAACTCCTCATTACGAAATCGTCGATTGGTATGCCGACGACATCAAACCCGAAGATTTGATTATCGACGTACGCATCCCGTTACGACACGTCGGTTTAGGACAGATGATGGCGCTCGATATAGACGAATTACAGGAAATCGCCCGGCGAAGCAATTATCCCGAATACGGCATCTCCGGACGGCTGAACAGCATCCCGGAACGAAACATGACCTACACAGGCATATCAGGCAACAAAGCACAACACGCCGACCTCACCATAGAACTCGGGTTTTCGTCCGATCTCGGAGTAACAAACGACCGTTATCCATTAGAAGTCAGCGAAGGGCAGTCGCAAATGCTGGGCTACAGTCATTATGGAATACAGATATCTTCGAGAGACATGGAACACGTTGATTTTTATCTCCATGCCCTTGGCGTACCCGCACGACGAAACGTAAACGATCCGACAGTGAAACAGGGCGAAACAAATTTCTACAAAGCCAGATGCGACCTGTGTCATACGCCGACTCTGCACACTCGACAAGATGCTCCAACGCTAATCAACGGAACACGTTTGCCATGGTTATCACGACAAACAATACATCCTTACAGCGATTTTCTACTTCACGACATGGGTGTCGAACTCGACAGTCATTATACTTCGGGGCTTGCTCTGGGTTGTGAATGGCGCACGACACCGCTTTGGGGTATTGGTCTGCAAAGTAAGGTAAATCAGCACACTCACTTTTTGCACGACGGACGGGCACGAAACATTTTGGAAGCAATAATGTGGCATGGCAACGAAGGAGCCGTCTCAAGAGATATTTTTAAACAAATGTCGAAAGACGACAGAGACGCGCTAATCAAATTCGTTGAATCTCTTTAATTTTAAGATGATAATTCAAAAAAATAAATGAATAAAATTTACATGAAAACAATTAAAAAATACTTCTTTATACTGATTGCAAGTTTGGCGTACATGCCGGTCTCCGCACAGGAACAGGTTCAAAATCAAGAACAAGATTTTGACAAATACATCCAAAGCGATGTTATTCCAATGATTGACAAAAAAGGATTCAGTTTCCAAACGAAAATGGGCGATTTTATGTTCAAGCCATATACTCTTGTACAATCGGCGGTTAAGTTAAATTATTATGATGACGAAGGTCTCGAATTGGCAGATCAGGACAATATTGCAAACAGCGGATTCGAAATTCCATACGCAATTTTGGGATTGTCGGGCAGATTCAACAAACTCACATTCAACTTCACGATGAACGCTGCAAAATCGGGAGGCGCAATGCTTCAACAGGCTTGGTTCGACATCAATATGAAAAACGAACTGCGTTTTCGTGCAGGAAAATTCAAAACACCTTACAATCAGGCTTATCTTGTGACACTGGGCGAAACTATGTTTCCTGTTTTACCATCATCGCTAACTGCCTCGGTATATCTCGACCGCAGCATAAATTCTGCTCCGCCAACATTTTCGACCGGTTTCGACTTGGGTTTTATGGTACACGGCTTGTTGAAAAACAAGTGGGAATATAATCTGGGAATTTTCAACGGGACGGGGATCAATGTCAACGCTGCACAAAAAACATTGAGCGACGACATCGGCATACCTTCTTTATTATATGCCGCCCGTATCGCTTTCATGCCGAAAGGTCCAATGCCTATGCATCAGGGCAATACCAACGACCTCAACAACGACAAATTTTTGGTTGCATTATCGACTTCATACAACGTCGAAGCCAACTGGCAAACATCCAACGATTTCCGTCTGGGACTTGAACTCTCGTACATCAAAGACCGCCTGTATCTGTCGGGCGAGGCATATTACCTGAATGTAGCCCTCACAAAACGTCAAAGAGTTTCTGCCCATTATAACTTCGTTGGAGGATATATTCAGGGCGGATATTTCGTAACCGGCAAAATACAACCGGCTATACGATATGATTTTATGGATAGAAATTCTCTAAGTGAAAAAGGATTATTAAATTTGCCCGCCGTAGGACTGAATTATTATATCTTCGGATATAATTTGAAATTGCAGGCAATGTATCAGTATCTCGGGCGTTGGGGACATGAAAATCAGGACGCAAGGGATTTGGACGACTTGGGTCTTGCCGAACACAGCGCAGTCGTGATGCTGCAATTTTCGTTCTGATAACGGAAGAGAATTGTGAATAGTGATTTTAAAGAATATAATGTATTGATGATTAAATTTTTATTGAAAATAGCGGGATGTTTTTGGGGAGCGATGTTCCTGTTTTCGTGCGACAGTGGCGACATCTATCCAAAAGAATATGAAGGCAATGGAGGGATAACGGTAGCAGCGACTTTCGTTTTCGACAATACGGATGCTTTTCCCAACGATTATCCACTGATATTCGGCGCTTTCGGAAACAAACAATCAATTCCTCTGGCTTCGGTCAGGGTTATGAAACCAAAAAACAATGAGCCTGTGAAAGTGTCGATAGACAATCTTACTCCCGATGCAACATCCATAATGTTATGCCTGACCAATTTAGGACGGCAACCGGTGTTTACGCTGTTCGAAGAGGACATCAATGTCGATGCTGCCCGCGACAGCATAATCATTCCCGAAGCGCAAATTTGTCTTGTAAGTTACGAACGAATACAAAGGCTTATTTTTGAGCAATATACCTGTGTGTCATGTCATCAGGGAACTACAGGCGCCGGAAATTTATTACTCACAGAAGATAAAAGTTATAACGAATTGGTAAATAAAGTTTCATCGAAAAATCCGGCAAAGAACAGGGTTACTCCGTACAATATCTACAACAGTTTTTTACTTGACATTCTTGAAGATGACAATCTCGGTATGACACAACCACACAAAGCTTTTGTAACACGCAACGACGACGACATTGTTATTATTAAAGAGTGGATTAAAAACGGTTGCGTAAGGTGATGTTTTACAATTAAAATTATTTATGACAAATAACAACATACAAATTGATTTTGAGATAATTGAATGGGACGATATTAATGCTGCGGCGAGATTGAGCAAATTTTGTCCGGTAA
>JAITKY010000232.1 GCA_031278135.1 Prevotellaceae bacterium
AAGCCCCTACCGCCATCCCTACAGTGGAATGAAAGTCGCCTTCCTGAATAAGCTTTTCAGGGCTTTCAGGGGAGGGACCACTCTACCCTTACGCGAGTAAACACTCTACCATTATGCGGTGAGACTTCGATAAAATAGTCTACTTTCGGTAGTGCATATTCAATCAATTCACTCCTGTAGATCCGAATCCACCGGCGCCTCTGTTGGAATCGGAGAGCGAGCAGGTTTCGTCCCATTTGACCTGTTCGAAACGTGACACAATCATTTGCGCAATTCTTTCGCCGGGGACGAGTTCAAAATCGGTATTTGAAAGATTTATCAGGATAATTTTGATTTCGCCCCTGTAATCGGCGTCGATTGTTCCGGGCGTATTGACTAAGGATATACCATGTTTTATTGCCAGTCCACTTCGAGGACGGATTTGCGCTTCGTATCCTTGCGGCAATTCGATAAACAGACCTGTAGGAACGAGCGTCCGTTCAAGCGGTTTTATTACTTGCGGTTCGGAGATGTTAGCTCGCAAATCCATCCCTGCCGAATACGGAGTAGCGTATTGCGGCAGGGAATATTGCGATTTATTTATTACTTTTACTTTCATCTTTTCTTTAATCAGCCAAAAACGGATAAGCATAATCTGTGGCAGGAATCAGCGTTTCCTTTATTGTACGGGGATTTACCCAGCGCAACAAGTTCAGATGACAACCGGCTTTATCGTTTGTACCCGAAGCACGTGCGCCTCCAAAAGGTTGCTGTCCGACGACGGCGCCGGTAGGTTTGTCGTTCACATAGAAATTTCCGGCGGCATATTGCAATTTGCATTTTGCTGTTTCGATTGCGTAGCGACATCCGGCGAATATAGCTCCTGTCAGAGCGTAAGGCGATGTCGTGTTGCAAAGTTCGAGTGTTGCCTCAAAATCGGCGTCTTTATATACGTATATTGTCAGCACCGGTCCGAATATTTCTTCTTCGAGCGTAACAAAATGCGGGTCGGAAGTCACTATCACAGTCGGCTGGATGTAGTATCCTATCGATTTGTCGCTTCCGCCTCCAACGATGATTTCGGCTTTATCCGATTCTTTTGCCCTGTTAATGTAAGACGTTATGCTGTCGAACGCTTTTTCGTCGATAACAGCATTGACGAAGTTGCTGAACACTTCGGGCACACCAAGTTTCAATTCTTTGGTATCAGACACCAGCTTATCTTTAATTTCGGTCCACAACGATTCGGGAATATAGGCTCTCGAAGCGGCGGAACATTTTTGTCCTTGAAACTCGAAAGCGCCTCTGATTAAGGCGGTAAGCAATGCGTTTCCGTCAGCCGACGGATGAGCGAAAATAAAATCTTTTCCGCCTGTTTCGCCCACAAGTTTCGGATATGATTTATATTTGCCCAGATTTTCGCCTACGGTTTTCCACATCCCGTTGAACGTTTTTGTTGAGCCGGTGAAATGTATTCCGGCAAGATGTTCGTTGTTCAGCACGACATCGCTTATTACCGCTCCCTGTCCGGGAACAAAATTGATTACGCCATCCGGCAATCCTGCTTCCTCGAATATTTTCATCAGATAATAGTTCGAAAGTACGGCTGTTGTTGCCGGTTTCCAGACAGTTACGTTTCCCATCAATACCGGCGAAGCGTTGAGATTACCCGCAATCGAAGTGAAATTGAACGGCGACACACAATATACAAAACCTTCCAGCGCACGATATTCGAGCCTGTTTATTGCCTGAACGTTCGAATCGGGCTGTACCGAATATATTTCCGAAGCAAAATGAACGTTAAATCTCAAAAAGTCAATTAATTCGCAAGCAGAATCGATTTCCGCCTGATAAGCGTTTTTACTTTGTCCAAGCATCGTCGCTGCATTGACAAGATAGCGATATTTGCCCGCAAGTAACTCGCCTGCACGTAATAAGACTGCCGCCCGTTCTTCGTATGGCAGTTTCGACCATTGTTTGTGCGCTTCCATTGCCGCATCGATAGCCATAGCGACTTCAGCGCTTCCCGCTCTGTGATACGTCGCCAAGACATGAGCATGGTTATGAGGCATTACAACCGTCCCGACGTTTCCCGTCCGGACTTCTTTACCGCCGATAATCAATGGAATATCAATTGTTGTTTCGCTCTGGCGTTTCAATTCCGCTTTAATGGCGTCACGTTCTTTCGAACCGGGCGCATAATTCAACACCGGTTCATTTGCCGGTCTCTCGAACCGGAAAATCGAATTGTTCATATTTCTTTTTCTTTAATTCTTTTAATAAATAATCGTTACTCTAAAGTATTCGTCGTCCGGTCGAAAAAGCCTTGTATAATAATCACTTATATATACTTTCAGGGCAATCGTTCCGTCTCTGGCTATATCATACGAATACTGTATGGAATAATGGTCTTCGCTACCATCTTCAAAAACATCCACTCCATAATAAATATATGGTAATGGAGTCTGTTTCTCCGATTTTGTACCGAAATTTTGGTACAAATAAACGTTTATAATACCATCGACGTATGGAAATCCGTCGAAAATGTATTGATAGTAAGAACCGATTTTGTCTTCAGCACCAATTAGCTGCCAATCTTTGGCTTTCACTTCGAGATTTTCGGTGTACCATATCGGATCATCATCCGTACAGGAATCGGCGCACCCTATTGGATTATCCGTACAGGAATTTAAAATTGCAAGTGAACATATTACAAGAGCAATCAATCTAATTTTTTTCATACTTTTTTTACATTTTATATTTAATAATCAACATTTAAAATTGAATACAAAGGTAAATAAAATTTTTGACATGCAAATTTTCATCAATCCAAAGCCTTAATCCCTTTGTGTGTCATAATCCATTTGCAGGTATTACCATCGTGTCCCGACTGTCGGGTACCATCGATAATACCGGTATCACATAACGAATCGTCGACTATT
>JAITKY010000244.1 GCA_031278135.1 Prevotellaceae bacterium
AATTTCCAAAGCTATTGCCAAAACCGGTCACGATACCGAAAAAGACAAAGCCGACGATGAAGTGTATAACGCTTTGCCGGGATGCTGCAAGTACAGGAAGTCGTAAGTCGCGGAATCCTGACAGATTACAAAAAACAAACAGACTGATTTTTAATTAGTCTGTTTTGTATTTTGTGTGAATGACAAACTGACAGTTGCGATTAGTATTTTTTTTAATTTGAAAATCAATTCGGTACATCATTTTACGAATCATTTTTTGCGATTAATAAAAATTGTAGTACCTTTGCGCCGCTTTATTGCGGATATGGCGTAATTGGTAGCCGCGCTAGATTTAGGATCTAGTGCCGTAAGGCGTGTGGGTTCGAGTCCCTCTATCCGCACTAAAAAGTTAGATTGCCGGCAAAATTATGGATACGTATTTGTTTCTTTGCCTGCGTTTTATATGTTAAAAATATGGAAGTAATACAGAATAGAGAAGGTCTTGTTGCCACCCTGACCGTGAAAGTATCACAGGAAGATTATGCAACTCAAGTAGAAAAAGGATTAAGAAAAGCACGTCAGACGGCTCAGATTAAGGGATTTCGTCCGGGGAATGCTCCCATGTCGCTTATCAGGAAAATGTATATACAATCGCTTGTGGTTGAAGAAATCAATAAGATTGTCCCCGAATTTATTGCAAATTACGAAAAAGAAAATGGAGATGATTTAATCGGTCATGTAATACCATCGGACAGCAAGCAATGGCAAAATTTGAGCGAATTTGAAGATTTTGAATTTGAATATAAAGCCTGTTTCTATCCCGAGTTTACATATAAAATAGACAGTAACACAGAATTGCCATATTATAATATCCTTATCGAAGATAAGGATATCGACGAAGAAATAAATTATTATCGTAATGCGTACCAACCTTTCGACAAAGCAGACGAAGTTTGTGAAGACTGCCTTATAACAGTGAGTATCAATCTGCAAAACGAAGGAGAAGAAAAAGTGCGTACTGCAAGAATTTTATTGACTGCCATTCTTGACGAATACAAACCATTGTTTCTTGGAGCAAAAGTCAATGATGTGATAAATGTAGAAATACGTAAAGTGTTTACCAGCGAAGTCGATTTGATGGAAATGCTGGCAGTCGGCAGGGAAGAGTTTGAATTATTGCCCGAAAGCCTTCCGTTTACTATAAATAAAATTTTAAAAAAAGAACCGTATAAAACTGAGCAGGATTTTTATAATATGGTGACTAACAACAACCACGATATCAACAGCGAAGAGAATTTACGTGATTACATAAGGGAACATATAGTGGCGGATTATGAAACGATGAGTCTTAACAAACTTTATCTGGATTCCGTCAAAGTATTAATAGAAAAAGTAAACATCGATTTGCCTAAAGATTTTGCAAGGAAATATATTCGTTTCCTGCAGAAAGAAAACGACGAAATACCGGAGGAACAAATGGAATCGTATGTACAGTATTTTATAGACGAAACAGTGTGGAACTATACAGTGAAATCCCTGTTCAAACAGAATAATATTACTATAACTTACGAAATGATAGAAGACGAAGCAAAAGCGGTAATCAAAGAAACTTATGGCGACTATACATATTATAATATGACAGATTTGGTGCATCAATACCTTTCCAGCGAAGAACATTTACACAATGCAGTGAGCAGGGCTCAACGCAAACAGTTAGCCTGTTTGCTGAAAGAAAATGCAAAATTGAACGTCATCGACGTTACAAAGGATGAATTTAGAGAAATATGTAATAAGAAAAAAGATAATAAAGAAGAATAGGCATGAAAGATTTTGACAGATATGCAGTGAAACATGCGGGTATTAGCAGCCTGAACATGTATAGATATACGTCGATGATAGAGAGTTCTATCACTCCGTATATTCTGGAAGAAAGGCAATTAAATGTACAGCCTTTGGATGTTTTTTCACGTTTGATGATGGAGCGAATCATATTTTTGGGGACACCCATCTACGACGAAATTGCGAATATTATACAAGCGCAGTTGTTGTATCTCGATTCGATAGATAACAAGGATTTGCAGATATATCTTAACTCTCCGGGCGGTATAGTTTCGGCAGGGTTGGGCATTTACGACACAATGCAGATTATCAATTCCGATGTAGCGACTATTTGTACTGGTATGGCGGCTTCGATGGGCGCAGTGCTTCTTGCCGCCGGAAAACACGGAAAACGTTCAGCCTTACCTCATTCAAGGATATTGATACACCAGCCGCTTGGAGGCGCCGAAGGTCAGGCAAGCGACATCGAAATCGCTGCACGTGAAATTTTGAAGACAAAACAGGGATTGTATAAAATTTTGGCGCATCATACGGGACAACCCATCGAAAAGATAGAAAAAGATTCGGACAGAGACTATTGGATGAATTCCGACGAGGCTTTACAGTACGGGATGATCGACGAAGTGATGAAGAAAAAAGAAACTAAATAGTATAACAGGATGAAAAAAAACATATTGAAAAAGAAATGTTCCTTTTGTGGTCTTAACGAAGACCATGTCAGTATGATGATTGTTGGCATCGATGCTTGTATCTGTGCCGAGTGCATTAACCGAGTGCATGCAGCAGTGTCGGAAGCGTTGAATTTCCAAAAACCTGACATAGCACAGGTTAAAAGAAGAAAGCCGCAGACGAAGACTTCGGCAGTACCAAAACCTGAAGAAATCAAAAAATTCTTGGACCAATATGTTATCGGTCAGGACGATGCAAAGAAATATCTTTCCGTTGCCGTTTATAATCATTATAAAAGGATAGACCAAGACGTTAATCTTAGCGACATTGAGATAGAAAAGTCAAATATAGTGCTGGTTGGCGAAACGGGTACGGGTAAAACTTTGCTCGCACGCACTATTGCCAAAATGTTGAATGTGCCTTTTGCAATCGTGGACGCAACGGTATTGACGGAAGCCGGATATGTAGGTGAAGATGTTGAAAGTATATTGTCGCGTCTGCTACAGGCTGCCGATTATAACGTACAGGCTGCCGAAAGAGGTATTGTGTTTATTGACGAAATCGACAAAATAGCGCGTAAAGGGGCTGATAATCCATCGATTACCCGCGACGTTTCGGGCGAAGGAGTGCAACAGGGACTACTGAAACTGCTCGAAGGTTCGGATGTGAACGTGCCACCGCGAGGAGGACGAAAACATCCTGAACAACAGTATATTGTAGTCAATACAAAGAATATTCTGTTTATCTGTGGAGGAGCGTTCAACAATATCGAAAAGATTATTGCGAACCGTTTAAATACTCAGTCAATAGGATATAAAGCGGTTCAGGAGAAGGACATAATCGATAAAGAAAATCTACTGCAATATATTACTCCCGGCGATTTGAAAACTTTCGGTTTAATCCCCGAAATAATAGGTCGTTTACCGGTATTGACGTATTTGTCGCCTTTGAGTAAAAATACTCTGTACAAGATTCTTACAGAGCCTAAAAATGCGATAACCAAGCAATATTTACGTCTGTTCGAAATGGACGGAGTAAAACTCGAATTCGACGATGAGGTGTTGAATTACATTGTCGATAAGGCAATTGAGTTTAAACTTGGAGCACGAGGTCTGCGATCGATTTTCGAAACTGTCATGGTAGACGCAATGTACGATTCGCCCTCCGACGTTCAAAAAGAATTGTGTATCACACTGCAATATGTGAAAGACAGAATCGAAAAACTGACTGCCAAATTGCGGGTGGCATAAATGATTGTTGATTTTAGATTGTTGATTTTAGATTGTTGATTTTAGATTGTTGATTTTAGATTATTGTATAACCATTTAATATGTAAAAAAATGAGTGCAGAAGAAAAAGTATTGGAAGCCATGGTTAAAGCCGGTACACCCGTAGGTACAACTAAAATAGTGGAACTTACAGGGTTGGACAAGAAAGAAGTGGAAAAAGCAATGAAGAGCCTGAAAGAATCGGGACAGATTGTTTCTCCAAAACGGTGCGTCTGGGAACCGGCAAAATAACGGATTAACGAACATTTTCCCGCAAAGCCACAAAGAATACAAAAAAACTTTGTGGTCTTTGTGGATAATAATTATATTAAATAAAATGGATCTTTTCGATGTCTATTCAATTTGGGATGTGGAACTTGTAAAGGCAGAAGGATGTTATCTGTACGATTCCAATGGCAACAAATATCTCGACCTTTATGGAGGACACGCTGTTATATCTATCGGACACTCGCATCCAAAATTTGTGAAAAGTGTAAGGAAGCAGTTAAAACAGTTGGCGTTTTTTACTAATTCGGTTATCAACAGACAACAACAGATACTGGCTCAAAAATTTGGAGAAATAAGCGGATATGACAATTATTCGTTGTTTATGTGCAATTCGGGAGCCGAAGCCAATGAAAACGCTCTGAAACTTGCGTCTTTCAAAACGCAGAAAAAGAAGGTGCTGGCGTTTAAGGACGCGTTTCACGGACGGACTTCGGGTGTGGTAGCCGTAACGGATGTCCCTCAATACAGTTCACCTTATAATTATACTGATAATGTAACTTTTATACCTCTGAACGATGTCGAACAGACAGAAAAAGAACTGAAATCGGGCAAATATTGCGCTGTCATCATCGAAGGAATACAGGGCGTCGGAGGAGTGAAAATCCCGACTGATGATTTCTTGCACAGCCTTTCATCGCTCTGTAAATTGTACGATACAACGCTGATTCTCGACGAAATACAGTCGGGATGCGGTCGTACAGGAAAATATTTTTATCATCAATATTCCGGAATCAAACCCGACTTGATAACCGTAGCCAAAGGTATCGGTAACGGCTTTCCTATGGCGGGAGTATTCATTTCGCCGGAATTTAAGGCGGTAAAGGGCAGTCTGGGAACGACTTTCGGAGGCGCACATCTGGCGTCCACCGCAGGTATTGCTGTCATCGAGGTGATGATGGAAGAAAATCTCATGGAAAATGCAGTGACAACAGGCGACTTTTTGATGAAAGAACTTTCGTCGTTTTCCCAAATCAAAGAATTGCGCGGAAAAGGCTTGATGATAGCTATCGAAATGCCGGAACCCGTCTTCGAAATGCGTCGTAAACTGCTGTTCGACTATAAAATCTTTACAGGAGCCTCATCAACAAATATTATCCGGCTACTGCCACCACTGTGTATAACAGAATACGAAGCACAATATTTTATTGACGCATTTAAAAAAGTTTTAACCAACGTATCTTTGAAATGAAAAATTAATATAAAAGATAAGAAAGGTCATCGTTTTATACTGGGCAATTTACTAACGAATCAATTGTGCAGTATCACAGAATTGTCCAAATCCTTGGGGGAAAATCGTAAAAATATAGAATGTTATGCCAAGATCTTCCGCGACAAAGGTGCGTCGTACTTTTTTTCACGTAAAGAGACTCGTGGACACTGCTATAAAATCTTCGAAAAGTACTCATTCCTTGCAAAATTGGTGCTATATTGGACGAAAATTATTTCCTCAAATCATAAGTCGCACTGTAAACGGGAAAACTTATACTTTCTCAATACAGACAGTATCCCTGTATGAGGAAAGAACTTTCACGTCGAACGAGTTCAAGGAAATTTCATTAGCATCTAATGATTTAGAACGGATTTTGGTACAGGATTTATCATTAAATCAGTACTTTATCACTAAAAAAGGATGTTTTTGTAGCAACTAATGCAAATTAAGTAAATGTTTGTTATTCAATAAATTATAATTTTAT
>JAITKY010000263.1 GCA_031278135.1 Prevotellaceae bacterium
ATTTGGGGACAAAAAAATTGCCTTATTCTGTTCATTTTTTAATTCTGAAAATTCTGATTCCATTTCAAGTAAGGATACTGTTTTTTCAGTTCGGTTTCTTTTTTGTCTGTATTTTCGACGAATTTTCTGTAACTGCTTGTTGTGGTGTTAAAAGGGCGGTGTGCACGGGCAAGATTCAGTTTTTTTATTTCGGCAATTATCTTCTTGTCCTGTTCGTCGATCATCGAATCGATAAACACCTTTCTTATATAATCGACTGCTGTTTCCGACAGATGACACAAGTCTTTTTCGTAGAAACGGTAATCTCTCAATTCATCCATAACGATTTCAAATGCAGGAAAATAAAAGCACTTGTTGGGGAAGATGTTTGTCAGTTTGTCCACGGCCAGAATAAGGATTGATTTACTGATTTGATTATCGTGTGCGCCGTTTTTAAGATGCCTGACCGGACTGACCGAAAACACAATTTTTAATTCCGGTAATATTTTCGCAATATCATTCACAAAATCAGCATATTGTTTCACAACTTCATCAATGGAAAGACACTCGTGTACAAAATTAGTCGAAGACAGTTTATGACAGTTTCCCACAATCTCGCCGGACGTTTTCGAATGAAAGACATATGCCGTCCCGAATGTGATAAACAGATATTTAGAGGAATACAGCATGTTCGATGCAACAGACAATTGTCTGTTCATTTTTTCCAGCGCTTTCGACCTGTCAATATCCGAAAACGAACTGTGAAACAGAAACGAAGACCATAACTCGTCAAACTCAAACAAATCCTCTGACGACAGCAGTCTTTTTCCGATTAACATTTTCAATGCCAGAAGTATGGACGCAGGATTATACAATGCTCCGAAAGGATTTATCTCGCAGTGAAATTTCAACGATTTCATCGCTTCCCCAATATTTGACGTAAAACACGAACCAATCCAAACAGATGTATCTCTGTACGTTATTCTGAAAGGATAATTGGGAACTGTTGCGGGAGTATAGAAACCGTCAATATTTGCTACGCTGGAACGCACCTTTGATTCCTTCTATTTTATTCACTTCACCGGCGACGTCTTTTGCTTCCGTAACCGTACTGAAGAAACCGACGAAATATTTATATTTCCCATCAACGAGTTTGTATTTGATATCCAGACCTAACTGTGTGGTTATTTTTGCAAAACCGGGCTGTTTTAAGTCCAAACCGCCACTTGATGAGATCTGAACTATAAACTGACCATCGCTCAAAGCAACAAAACCTTTTGAAGACTGCGACTGTACCGGCTGTTGCGTTTGCGTTTGCGTTTGCGCAACTTGTTGAGGCTTTATCTGCGGCGGCGGCGGTGTTGATGTCGTTTGTTGCGATGAACCTGTGCCGGTCTGCGATTTTGTTTGCGCGACAGACTGTAAAACAGGTAAACGCGAGTATTCCAACTCTTTAGAGGCATCTACTCTGGTTACTGTATATGTAATTCTGTTATTCATACGATGTTCGTCTGCCGTAATAGGATTCCGTACCAGCGGGTTTTGACGTCCCATACCTTGCGGAGTCACCAATTGTGACACGTTAACTTTCTTGGCTATCAGATAGTCTTTGACCGCATTAACCCTGTATTGCGACAGGTTTTTAGCAATATCCTGTTTATATGCCACATCCACGTGTCCTTTGAGTTGTATTATGCAATGTGGATTCTGTATGAACATGTTGGCGAGACGGTCTAATTCCCTGTACGATTCTGTAAGGAGATTTGCTTTATCTTCCTGAAAATTGATATTCGGGATGATAATTTCTTTATTGATATCGAACTTTTGCAGAGCGAAATCCAGATCATGTCCGTTGGCTTTATTATATTCATACCGTTGAAAACTATTGGTAACGTGCACATTTTTGCTGTCCCAGAAATATCCTTTGGGGTCAACCCGTACCATGTAATCGGTATTGCTTGTCAGTTCCGAGAATTTGTATATACCGCTTGGATCGACATTTGTTGTCTGCTGTATTATTCCATTGGCAATGAGTATGACAGTCGTATTCTCCAATGGCGTCAAAGTCAGGATATCGTAAACTTTTCCCGAAATGACTGCTGCATTTGCCTGTAGGTCGAAGTCGAGATTGATACCGTTTTCCTTGCTGATTCGTGCGAACATGTCGCCCGTACTGGTAAATGTCTTTTCGGCAGGAGAATAACCCGGCACCGACGCTGTCAATCTGTATGTTGTCTTCGGAAGAACAGGAATGACAAAATCGCCGTTGACATCGGAGACTGTGTTGCTGAGCGATTTGTTTTCGATAAACAGTTCCAGCGACACGTTGGACACGGGCGCTCCTGTATTTGAATCTTTTACCGCTCCAGCGACTGTAAGATTACTTGGAAAACCGTCGAACCGATAGATATCCGATCCTTGTCTGGTATTTCTTGAACTGACAAGCATACCTTCAGCTTTGTCAAGCCGTATAATCAAATTGTAATCATCGGCAGTAGAATTGAATGGAACGCCGAGATTAATAGGTTTTTCGAATCCCAAACCTGTAATTCTGGAGACATAAATATCCAAACCTCCCATCCCGATTCTGCCGTCGGAAGCATAAAAGAAATAGCCATCGGAGATATGTGGATAGACTTCATTTCCTGCCGTATTGATGTTGTCGCCGGCATTGACGGGCACGCTGTTCCATGTGTCGCCGATTTTCGAGATATACCATATATCGCTCTTTCCTTTACCGCCGGGCATTGTCGATGTGAAATAGATACGGTCGCCTTCGGGAGTCATAAACGGATGTCCGACAGGTTCTCCCTGGCTTTGAACTTCGATTTTTTCGTTCTTTTGCCATTTATTGCCGACCACCTGCATCGAATAAATATAAGCCTTTTTGCCGTCTAACCGAGTATAATACGCCTGTTTCGAATAAGGATCGTAAATCATGATCCCGTCGTCCGAAAAGTCTTTCATCTTGCTTAAATCCTTTATATCGTTGGCACGATTATAGTTACCGCCACTTCCTGTTGCCAGAAACACCGAAGTTTGGGCAAGTCCTTCTTTGGTATAATTTTTTTTCTGTTGTTTTTCGGGTATCGTTCTGTCGGAATATTTGCTGCCACCGGCATCTTCCTCGTCATCTGTTTCTTCGGTCGATAAGACATTTCTTGTTGACGAAAATATCAGTGATTCATTGAAATAACTGACACCAAACTCGTTTTTGCTGGAATTGATTTTTTTGTCCAAAGGCTCTATTTTAAACAGCGACAGATTCTGTTGATTTTCTTTCGCAAACTTGACCGAAGCAATTTTAACTGCAATAGAGTTGTCGCCCGGATTTGCGAGACTGTACGATTCGTACGACGACTTTGCTTCGTCCATTTTTCCAAGTTTAAGTTGGACATCTCCAAGCATTAAATATGCTTCTGCCGACATATAACCCTGTTTTATAGCATCATTCAGGTTTTTTTCCGCTTCGGCAACTTTATTCAACCGGTAGTACGATATCCCTATTCGGTATTTGTATAATGCTCTTTCGGAAGGATTCTCTTCCTTTCCAAATGCTGTTTTGTACATTTCTATCGCATTATTATAATCACCCGCAGCAAAATATTTATCCGCCTTTTTCGATTCTTTATTTGCTGCACTGACAATGCACGAAAACATTAACGACAATATAATAAACGTAATTCTCATTTTAATTATAATTTTAACTTTCAGAATCAACCGCAAAATTATGAAAATCTATTTAATTCAAAAATATTTTAATCAATTTTTAACAAATATTAGCCTGTATCAGCGTTCTTTAACACTTCGACACAGGCTGTAAAATCATATCAATTAACAGTTAATCAGCAGATTGTAAAAGAAAAATAACCTCGCTCACATTTTTAGTTTTTGTTTAAAAAAAAATAACGAAACATAAGCAAAAACTGTTGTCGTAAGACCCAAATTTGGTTTTTTTTTCATTTTTAACAGAAAATGTAACATCGTAAAGTTTTTTTTTGTTAATTCGCATATTAATTTGATGGTTATAAACAGAGATAATACTTTGTATAGCAGGAATTTATTTCGTATTTAATAAAGGTAAAAATGAACTAAAACTGTAAATAATTGTTAAAGTCCGAAATTATAGACAAATGAAGATATATACAAAAAAAGGAGACAGAGGAGAAACGTCATTGATTGGCGGGAAACGGGTTCCCAAAAATCATATTCGCGTCGAGGCATACGGTGCAATTGACGAACTTATATCCGCTATCGGTGTAGTAAGAGCCTACGAAACAGATGATTATTACAAAAAATTTATTTTGGAAATACAAAATAAACTGATGAATATCGCCGCATTACTTGCATCGGAAGGCGACACAACTAAACAGTTGCCCGGAATTTCGGACGGCGATATAGCCGTACTCGAAAGTGAAATCGACAGAATAACAGCGATATTGCCCAAACTAAACCATTTTGTCGTACCCGGAGGAAATTTATCCGAATCGTTCGCTCATCTTGCCCGCAGTATTTGCAGACGCGCCGAAAGAATCATTGTCACGCTGACGCAGGAAGGGCATCAGGTCCCCGAATTTTTGGAAGCATACATCAACAGGCTGTCCGATTTTCTTTTTACTTTCGCACGCAGGCTGAATCGAGACGCAGAAAACATGGAAATTTGGATACCAAAAAAATAATTCGATTGTGTAATAATTTTTTTTTACTTTCGCGAAATGCAATATAGCATGAATATAAGGTTAAATATTTATAAAATAAGATATTAGATTATGTACTGGACACTTGAATTAGCTTCAAAATTAGAAGATGCTCCATGGCCGGCAACAAAAGATGAGCTAATTGATTATGCAATCCGTTCGGGAGCGCCTCTCGAAGTAATTGAAAATCTTCAGGAACTTGAGGAAGATGGCGAAATATACGAGAATATCGAAGATATCTGGCCCGACTATCCAAGTAAAGAAGATTTTTTCTTTAATGAGGATGAATATTAAATCGCTCGTATGAAACGGATTATCAACACGGACAAGGCACCTGCAGCTGTCGGACCATACAGTCAGGCTGTAGAAGTGAACAACACGCTTTACGTTTCGGGACAGATTCCTGTTGACCCAAAAACAGGTAAATTTGTGAGCGATACGGATGTTAAAGAACAGGCACAGCAGGTTTTGAAAAATGTCGGGCAAATTTTAGACGCTGCCGGATATTCGTTTAAGGATGTCGTAAAATCGACTGTACTGTTGAAGAGTATCAGCGATTTCGCAGCGGTGAACGAGGTGTATGCTTCGTTCTATACCGAGAATTTGCCTGCGAGAGCGGCATTCGAAGTAGCAAATTTGCCTTTGGGCGCACTGGTCGAAATAGAAACAATTGCTGCAAAGTAGTTTGCTGTTCGATATTTTATATTACGAAACGCTTCCTTCATCCAACGACGAAGCTATACGGCTCGCCTCTTCCGGAGCGCCGGAAAAAACAGTTGTCGTGTGCAGGGAACAGACCGCAGGACGAGGACAGAGAGAGAATTGCTGGGAAAGCGCTCCGGGCGATAATCTTACCGTGTCACTCATTTTGCGTCCTGTAGGCATGACGGCAGACGAACTGTTTATTTTGTCAAAAGCCTTTTCGGTCGCCGTTGTCGGAACTTTGAATCGTTATGGCATCGAGGCTGCAATAAAATGGCCCAACGATATTTATGTGGAGACACGGAAAATTGCCGGTATCCTGATTGAACATTCCTTTTTGGGGAATAACCTTGTTTTCTCTGTTATCGGATTGGGATTGAATGTTAATCAGACAGTATTCCCGCCAATGAACATTGTTCCGACATCGATCGCCGCCGAAACCGGAAAAGGTTGTTACGATACAAACGAAATACTGTCGTCGGTATTAGAGAGTTTTTATTCGCTGTATAAGTCGGATAAAACGCTAATTCACAGCAAATATATGGAAAAATTATACCGACGAAAAGGATATTTCCAATACAGAACGAAAAACAGCAAAACGTTGATCGCCGAAATTCATAACGTAGCCAATTCCGGAGAACTTGTCCTGAAAGATAAAAACGACAAATATCACTCTTTTTTGTTTAAAGAGATAGCATTTTAACAGGCATTCTTATGATCCTCTTATTTATTTCACGAAAAAAAACTTTGTGAAATTTCGCATTCTTTATAGTTAAAAATCTGAAAAATCTGTGTGCTAAAACATGCTAAAATGCAGGAAAAATATTAGCGGTTAATTTTCTTGGGGGAATTATAATCGCTTGAAAAACAAATTACAGGTTACATAAATTAAAAATATTTCATCAATTGAAAAAATATTTGTTCGATTAAAAAAATATTTGTTCGATTAAAAAACTTTTCACTACATTTGCACCGCAAAATCAAAAATGATTTTCGAAGATGGAATAAATATATAAAGTGATAAGATAAAATTGTACAGAGATGAAGGTTTTTTTCTCAAATAATTGTCAGATAAACCGGCGGGAAATCCTTCAGTTTGGCACGATTTTTGCAGAGAGAGAGAGAGAGAGAGAGAGAGAGAGAGAGAGAAGTAATCAAGCAGTTACGTATATTTACGTACAAAAATTCAGTAAGACCAAGTTACCTGCACAGCAATATTTTCCATTTTTTGACAGTAGTAGTCGATTTTTTATTG
>JAITKY010000102.1 GCA_031278135.1 Prevotellaceae bacterium
TTTTTTTTTTCGAACCACTCCCCGAAATATAAAAAAGCGATTGAACAAACATTTATTAATCCTTAATTATTAGTTTCTTATATCCTGAAGCATTTCATATTTGATATCTAAAAAATCTTCCCAAATTGTTCAATTTGCCTGCGATTATTCTTGTTGATTTTTGCTTTTTGTCGTAGATTCGGAACTCTTCCCTGATGCAGATCCAATTGTCTGCGCTATATATATAAAATACAAAACTGCTTGCGAGACAGGACTGATCAAAACAATAAAGTCCTGTCTTGCAGGGATGTACGACAAGACTCCCTTTTATCCATAGATTACACACAGAAGTCCGAAATCTGTGAATATCTGTGGATAAAAGGATCCACAGATTCGGTCATCCCTTTAAGTGTATTATTTTCTAATGAACAAAAAAACTGAAAAATTATTTTTAATCCACTGATTATAAGAAATCTGATATTGCAAAAAACTCATGACAGTTCAAGATTCTATTATTTGAGGTAAAAAACATTCTATTGAAAATCCTGAATTTCTTATAACACATTGTAATTGTCAGTCGTTTATACTGTCGCGGTCCGGTGGTGTTTCTATTTTTGCGGTATCTGTTTCCAATAATGTTTTTATTGTATCTATTTCCGGCAGAGTTTGAATTGTATCTATTTCCAGCAGAGTTTGAATCGAATCATTAACAATATTGATTATCGGCGGGCGACGATCGAGTATTTCGGGCGCTTCGTTGAGTATATTGTCGATACTTTTTCGCAGTCCGTCGTGCAGTTGCTGACGCAGATTGACGACTGAAGACATTAATGATTTTTCTTTTACCGGAGTTAGCAGATCTTCGTATTTCCGTGACACGATTCGGTAATGAATATCGTCGGGATTTCCCCAAAGATTCAGTCCGATTTTTATCAGCGGGACAGGCCATTTCAATATGGATATGTGATATTGAAACGACATGTCGAGATTTTGAGTACCGCCTATTGCTGCGACATACCGGTCGATGGACAGGACGAACGGAAATACCAGGATTATGCCGTCTTCAAGCGCCATATCTACCGATATGCTGTCGATAATATTACGTTTTTTGTTTTTGAAATACAGTTTTTTTGCAATAGTCGAAAACATTGCGCCGTCGAGCAACACCATATTTTTGCCGTAGATGTAGCATGATGCAATGGTTCTGGGAATTATCAGGTTCGACAGTGAATCCAATTCTGTTACGGCAATGATATTACATTCGGCTTGTCCGTCGAACGAACGCATCATTGGCGTTAGCGAATCGAGTATCGGAATGGCATTTATCAGTTCTTTGAGTTGAACGCTTTCCAGGTGAATATCCAGACCGGTGTATGCACCTTTGGTTGTTGGCGCTTTATAGACCATCGAAAAGTCCATGTTTCCGATGTCGGATTTTATTTGCAGATTTGGTATCTTGATAGAACGGTTACGGACAATGATTTTTCCGTTTGCTTGCGACATATTCAGTTTACTGTATTTCACCTTTTTCATTGAAGCATCCAGTTCCATGTCGATGTTGCGCGGCACAACAAACAAACCGAACACGCTGTCTGCCGGTCTGTTCGACTCTTCGACCAGCACGATGTTGGAAATAGAATCCTGCTGTTCGTCCGGTTTCGAGGAATATACCGACCCGGTAGCCAATGCTCTGATGACTTCATTGCAATCCATCGAATCAATTTTTGTGGAAATGGTTGCCTTTATTTGTCCGTTGTACAGCAATGCCCGGCGTATTCCTTCGATGTCGCCGTTCAGCGTCATGTCCGATTGTCCGGCTTTAAGACGGGCATATTGAATCGAAAGTTTATCGGGCGTAAACGTCGCCGAGAACCGGCTCAACCATGTACGTAACGGAAAATATGTAGTCATCATATGGATATTTTCACCTGTAAATGACCCGGATATATCCCAATGTGAAAGGAATTGTTTTGTTCCGCCTTCCGACAGTCGAAATTCGACGGCGGACGTATTTCGGTTAGCGATAATCATCGAATCCATAAACGTTTTCCGGCGTATCGAATCTTCGACAGTAAATTGCCATTGCGGTCGCGTTTCGCGCTGATGCAGATTCAGCGACAAAACAGCGCTATCGACACGTCCGGCGAAGTCGGGCATACGTCCGCGAATACTGTCCAACGAAATGCGTGCAGTCCATTCCGGGTTCGAGGGGTCTTTTTCAAACGGCTCCAACTTCGCAAAAGCGGAAATTTTCGATGCCCTCAGCCGTATGGAATCGGAAGTAATCAACTGTAAATTATTCAGACGCGCGAATGCCGACATTTCTGCGATTGTTGTGCTATCCTTCGGTTCTGAAGTATGGAATGCTGCAAACAGTTTTCCGGCTCGGAGCGACAGGTCTTCTTGCCACTTCAATTTCACACTGTCGATATCGATGCTGGCTCGCAACAGACTTGAAACTGCACGTCCGCGTATGCTGTCGGCGACGTTGCTGCCGAAACGGATTTTTGCCAACGGCGCAAACAGGTCGATCCCGATGTCAGGATAGTTGATTTTTACATTATTCACATCGATATTGCCTGATAGATTGACTTTTCCCAAGTTGGAAGCGAGGATGTCGGCTACAAAAAATTTTCCTTCCACGTTAGCCGCAACCGTTCCATTTGCCGTCGTCAGACTGTCGAGGAAAAACAGTCGTCCCAAAATTCCGAAATCGACGCCGACGTTAATTTTTGCATCCACAAAAGGGTTTACGAATATATTGTCGAACAGTCCCGACAGATGCAGTTGAGCAAACGAATTTTGCAGGTCAATATTTTTCACGTTGATATACGAAGTCGTATTGTTCATCAAATCGATTTCGGCATTACAGTCGATTTCCATTTTTTCCATGAGCGGTGTTTGATATTGACGGTTTATTATTGCACCGTTTTTCAGTTGTAGCGACACGGCACACGCAGGATACTGATTTTCGCCAAGATATCCGTTTATACTGCCGGAAAAATCGAGCGAACCCGGAAAATCAAATTCACCCACATTTAAGACATGTTGAGGAATGGCGCTTACCAAATCGGCAAACGACGATGCGTGTAATTTGAAGTTTACGGCGACATCTGTTTTATTATCAACCGTATCACGTTTCACTGTGCCATCGATATCAAAGTCCGCAAATCCAATCGACAGCGTCGAACGTTCGATATCGAAATGCCGGTACGACTTGTCGCTCAACAGATGCGTTTTGAGAGTGAACGGGAGTTTCGAAGTATAAGATTTCTCTTCATACAAGGTTGTAAGAGCCTTGATGTGTAATGATAAATCTATGTCGGTCGGGTCGCCTTTTGCGCTCAGTCGCATACTGTCGGTGGCAACGAACAGTGATTGTTGACGGTCGTCATAAATGACGTTAGCATCGGCGACATATACTCTTTTGACGGTTATATCGGGCAATATCATTGTCGAATCGGTATCAGTGTTGTCGTCTTGAGGAAGGATGTCCCAATTGTACTTCCCTTCCGGACTAACATACAGGTATATGACAGGACGCACTAACCGAGCATGATTGATTATCAAACGATTTTCGTTGTACAGAAGCAAAGGATTGAACGAAACCGAGCAATCGTTAAATGTCAATAACGTGTCTTGCGGGCAAGCGAAGACACTGTCGTTATGAGTGATAATGCTCCCATTTCGCAAACGAACGCCAAAATTCGGAAAAGTACTGTAGAATGTCAATTCCACCGACTCGCAGTTTAACTGAGCATTCATATAATTATTCGCATATCTCATTACAATCGGAGTGATGCGTTCAGGCGTGAATATTATGTATATAGCCGCACTGATGGCAATTAATGTAAAAGAGAACAATCCGAATATAACCCAAAAAACGTATTTGAAAACTCTGCGGCTCTTACTCTTATTCTTTCTCAAAGATTCCTGTTGAATATCCATGATTTTATTTTTTTTAATTCAAAGGGCAAAGTAAGTCTGTCAATCCGTGTCATTTGTGCTAAAAAAAAGACGCTGAATGATTCACGTCCTTTTTCCTGCGTTTATACGCATAAGCCGCGTTCCCCCGCGGTCCATCATTTATTTAACTTCAAACTTTGCCAATGGTGTTGTCTGCCTGTACAGCGTTAAGATATTGTTAATTATGTCGTATCTGTCAACGGATTTTATCGCTTCGATCATTTGTTTTTCGATATCCATCCCAATACACATTTTTTGAGTGGAGACCAAATCAGATAAAACTATCCGTTGATGATTCGGCAACCGGTAATGTCCGGAGAAATCATTACAGTCACTGTTTCCGGAAACCCGGTTGTCGCTGTGGCTGAAAGTGATATAAGCCTTTTTCCCGTCGACAGGTTTTCCGGAAAGTTCTATCAGCGTCCAATGCTTATTAACAAGTTTACCGTCTACCTGAGCCAATATGTAATTATCTTTCAATACTCCGGTGATTTTCTTTCCGTTCATGTCCAACTGAATCAACAATCCGTCGCCCACAATGTAACGTGCCGGACGTTCGGTCAGATTTTCCAGAACAATAGTTGTTCCATTGCTTTCCCAGCGGAACGATCCCGAAAATTCATAGACAGCGTTTTCTTTACCCAAATATTCCTCTCTCAATTTATAGGTTTTGAAGGAATTCAACGTAATTGTTGTCTGAATCCCTGCACAATCGGCGCAAGGCATAATTCCTGTATAAATGCCGGGCCAGTCTACGGACGTCTCTGTCGAAGATGATTTCGTATTTACTGTCGGTTTACAAGCGCTTATTCCAAATATAAAAACAATAGCGCATAACATACAAATATTCTTTCTCATTTCAATTTAATATCACAAGTAAATAAAACAAAAATTAGCACAAAAAGTTCATCATCTCACTTTTAATTTTCAATCTTTATTTTTTTGCTAAATCTTTTTTGAGGCTTATGAAAACCGCAAGTCAACCGCAAGGGTTGCCGCCCCTACATTCTCATCGCTGCTGTTCCACGACACATCTGTGGATAAAAAGGGAATTTTGTCGTACACTCTGTAATCCCTCAATCTATTACTCCCGAACCAATCAGTTCATTATCGAAATACCATGCGACGAATTGTCCGGCATTGATACTTCGTTGCGGTTTTTC
>JAITKY010000008.1 GCA_031278135.1 Prevotellaceae bacterium
AAAGGCGACCGTAAACCGTTAAGTTCTCACGCTATAAGCGTAAAAGATCTGCAAAAGATTACTGAGATTGATTTTTTTCCTGCTTTGCCCGACAGCATCGAAAACAATGTGGAAAGTCAATTAGATTTTACAAAATGGAATATTAATGATTAATTGATGTAACCGGTATTTGTCCCAAAATTTACAAATCTCAAATCTTATATGCGAAAAAAACCTTCGCTTTTTTTCATTCAATCAATCGTTCTTTGATAAACCGTTAAAAAGTAACTACTCTGGCAATTGGGATGTACGACTAAATCCCCTCCGGCGTAAAACATTGACAAAAGTCCCGTCAGAGACGACATATCGGTAGAAAAAAAGAAAAACATCCAATTAAAAACTTTTCTACCGATATGTTGTTCCGACGGGATTTTTGTCCTATTCCTGCTACCAAAGCAGTTACAGTTATATAGATTTGAGATCAAATCATCCCTGTCCGGACAACGAAATAATCCCCTTGTTTCCAATAAGCGAATATTGGATTAATTTTTTTTACATCCGTCTCGTAATAATGGTTCGCTTTTTCTATCAGTATTTCCAATGCGTCTACTACCATCGTCGTTTCTGCTAAGACTATTTTGGTCGCCTGCAATTCCTTTTCCAACTGTTTTAATCCGTCTTTTCTCCTTTATACGTATTTCAGGACAAGACAATTGTAATCGTCGTATACATTCCTGTTATTTGTTTTACGACAATTTGGACTTCGTTCCTTTCAGATTTGGAGTTCGATACATTTTCGTTTTTTTCGTACCTTGCGCCCCGATTTTAAAAAAAATAAAAGAGAAAAAAGATATGAAAACAGATATAGAAATAGCTCGTTCCATACGGATGAAACCGATTACTGCAATCGCCGAACATTTGGGTATCAACGCCGACGATTTGGAACTCTACGGAAAATTTAAAGCAAAAACGCCATTGTCATATAAGTCGACGAAGCCACATTTCGTCGATCCGAAATTAGTTCTTGTTTCAGCCATTTCGCCCACGCCGGCCGGAGAAGGAAAAACAACCGTCTCCATCGGACTGTCGCAGGCGCTGAACCGTATCGGAAAACAAACCAGCGTTGTACTGCGTGAACCTTCACTCGGACCGGTCTTCGGCATCAAGGGCGGAGCAACCGGAGGAGGTTATGCGCAAGTGCTTCCGATGGAAGACATTAACCTGCATTTCACCGGCGATTTTGCTGCTATCGAAAAAGCGCATAATCTGCTGGCTGCCCTAATCGACAATAATATCCAAAGTAAAAACCATTCGCTGCATCTGGATCCCCGCACTATCTCGTGGAAGCGCGTAATGGATATGAACGACCGGTCGCTTCGCAAACTCGTGGCTGGACTGGGCGGGACAACCTTCGGCGTTCCGCGCGAAACGGGTTTCGACATCACTGCTGCATCAGAGGTCATGGCGATTTTTTGCCTATCCAACGACATCAGAGACTTAAAAGAACGTCTGGGAAATATTTTCATCGGTTACAGTTACGATAAAAAACCAATATACGCTCGCGATCTGAAGGCTCATGGCGCTATGGCTGCCTTGTTGAAAGAAGCCATCAAGCCGAACCTCGTACAGACGCTCGAAGGTACGCCCGCTTTTATTCACGGCGGTCCGTTTGCCAACATCGCCCAAGGCACAAACAGCGTCATTGCCACGAAAACGGCGCTCGCTCTGAGCGAATACACTGTCACGGAAGCCGGATTTGGATTCGACCTCGGCGCCGAAAAGTTTCTGGACATCAAATGTCGTTTCGCCGGTCTGACCCCAAATGCCGTTGTGCTTGTGGCAACGGCGCGCGCTTTGAAATATCACGGCGGCAAGTCGCTGAAAACAATCCACGAACCTGACCTGGACGCTCTTAAAAAAGGTATCGGAAACTTGCAGAAACATATCGAAAACATCAAAATCTTTAATCTTGCGCCGGTTGTGGCAATCAACCGTTTCACGACAGATACGTCCGACGAACTGTCGTTTATCCGACAATTTTGCGACGAAATCGGCGTACCTGTCTCCGTAGTTGACGTCTGGGCAAAAGGAGGCGAAGGCGCGCTCGAACTTGCCACAATGGTCGTCGAAAATTCCTCGACTGTCCATACAAAATTCAAACCCCTGTACGCTCTCGACGATTCGGTCGAGACAAAAATCGAAACCATCGCAAAGAAAATCTACGGCGCCGAAGCCGTCGACTATACTCCAAAAGCTAAAGCCGGTCTACTGAAAATCGCCGATCTGGGAATGAGTAATTTTGCCATCTGTATGGCGAAAACTCAAAAGTCTCTTTCCGACAACCCCGACCTGCTGGGACGTCCGAAAGACTTTATCATCACCGTGCGTGAAATAGAAATAGCCTCCGGCGCAGGATTCCTTATCCCGATTACAGGCGACATCATGCGTATGCCCGGACTGCCTGAAATCCCTGCCTCCGAACGTATCGACATCGACGACGACGGCAATATCTCCGGACTGTTTTGAAATAGGTTAACCCACATTGCGCACATTTTCGATGGTAAAAAAAGTCAGATTGCAAATCAGGAGATTGCAAAAAACAATAAAAATACAACATTCATAAAGACAGAGATAATTACACAGTCAAGTCGTCTGTCTTACTCAGAACAGAATTGTCTATAAGAGAAGCAAGTATTAGTTTTGAGGGATGTCTTTTAAGACAACAAACAGATTCAATCCAACTACCGGTCAGAAGTCAATCTATTACCGTTTAGAAGAAAGCAGTCGTAATGTCTTAGGCAACACATATCATAGACACATAATTACAACAGGCTTCATGGACGATATAACCCACGAGAAGTTGTGGGCGATAGCTGACAGATTGAACGATTAAAGTATCAGGCAATACCCGTTGGTTTACCAAAAACATTAAAGTACAGATTCTTTTTTCACAATGCAAAAGATATTCGTTTTTGATATGGGATATTCGTTGCCGGATAGAAATATTCTATCCGGATTTATTTAGCGTCTGTCCGAAAACTCACACTACTCTCTATTTAATTTTTTGTGCAATAAACCTTTTCAGCGCCTTGTCGGGTTCTGGTTCTTTCATAAAATTTTCGCCCATCAGGAAACCCCGAAAACCTACGTCGTACAAGCCCTTCACCGTTGCGGGCGAAGATATTCCGCTTTCGGAGATTTTTAGAAAACTTTCCGGAATCATCGGGGCTAATCTGTACGATACGGAAACATCTGTGACGAATGTCGTTAAATCGCGGTTGTTGACGCCGACTGCATCTACAAAAGAATTAATATGCGTCAATTCCTGTTCGTTATGTATTTCGAGCAGCGTTTCGAGGTCGAGAGAACGGGCAAATTTGGCAAGTTCGACGCATCTGTCAACAGTCATAGCAGCGGCGATAAGCAAAATGACGTCGGCGCCGGCGATTCTCGCTTCGCAAATCTGGTAGGGGTCGATGATGAAATCTTTGCGCAACAGGGGGACGGATGATACTTTTCGAGCCGCGGAAAGGTCGTCGAGCGAACCTCCGAAATAATCATGGTCGGTGAGGACGGATATTGCCGCCGCTCCTGCCGACGAATATCCTCCGACAATGGCTGTTACGTCGGCATCGGCATTAAAAAATCCTTTTGAGGGCGAACGACGTTTAAATTCCGAAATAATATGATTGTCCGCGTTTTGCAACGCTTTGACAAACGAAATTACAGGTCGGGTTATCGACTTGGCTTCCTCAAAAATATTGTTGAATACCCGGATTTTATTGTTTCGGTCTACTTCTGTCCGTTTTGTAGCTAAAATCTTGTCTAAAATATTCATCAGGAATTTATTTCAACAAATTTCCGGAATGTTTTCAAAGCCTTGCCACTGTCGATTGATTCGCGTGCAGCGGCAATACATTCCAAAATATTCGATTCGGGATTTATTGTCTTGATGGCAAAAGCGGCATTGACCACTACTGCGTTTTTTTGTTCTTCGGTAGCCCGATTTTCGAGCGTTCTGTCGAAAATTCCGGCAGCTTCGTCGATTGTTGCGCCCCCGTAAAGAGCCGTTTCTTCGGCGCGTTTAAATCCTAACTGTTCGGGAGTATAGATTGTTTCGCCCGTATTGTCGAAGCATTTAAATTCTGAGGTGAGCGATATTTCATCGTATCCGTCCAGCGAGTTCACAATCGCAAAGTCGATTCCAGCCTGCTGGTAGAGGTAGAAATAAAGTCGGGCAAGTTTAAGATTGTAAACTCCAAGCATCTGTCGTTTGGGTAAAGTGGGATTGACCAATGGTCCGAGCATATTGAAAAATGTCCTTACCGCAAGGTTTTTGCGTACGGGAGCGACAATTTTCAGCGCAGGATTAAAAAACTGGGCATGAAGATATGCGATATTACATTCGTCGAGCGAACGACGCATCAAATCGACATCCCGTGTGAATTTAATTCCGTGATGCTCTATCACATTCGAGGCTCCGCTCACTGAGGATGAACCGTAATTTCCGTGTTTCACGACGTTGTAGCCTGCTCCGGCAACCGTGAAACATGCCGCCGTCGAAATGTTGAACGTATTTTTATTGTCGCCTCCAGTACCCACGATGTCGATGGCTTTGTATGAATCCAGATCAAGCGGCGTTCGCAATTCGAGCAGAGCGTCGCGGAAACCCGACAGCTCGTCAATGGTGATACTGCGCATCAGGAACACTGTGATGAAGGCGGCAATCTGACTTTCGTTATATTCCCCGTGAGCCATACGAATCAGTACATTACGCGATTCTTCACGGTCGAGGTTACGGTGTTCAAATAATCGGTATAATAAGTTTTTCATTTAATTAACAGAGTTTAACCAGTTTTTCAATATTTGTGTGCCAACCGGCGTCAATACCGATTCGGGATGAAACTGTACGCCACGCACGTCGTATTTTCGATGAGCCAGCGCCATGATATTGTTTTCCGAATCTATGGCGGTTATTTTCAGGTCAGCGGGGAAGTTCTCCCGACTCACTATCCATGAATGATAACGTCCGGCTTCAAAACGAGATTCCAGTCCGGCAAATAAAGGGTCGTCGTCAATGACGCGTATGTCTGTGCTTACGCCATGATAGACGTTTGCCAGATTTTCGAGTTTGCCGCCAAAGACTTCCCCGATAGCCTGTTCGCCAAGACATACGCCGAAGATGCTCTTTGTTGACGCATAAGTTTTAATCAGGTCGAGCAAAATGCCGCTTTCCGAGGGTAGTCCCGGACCTGGCGAAAGCACTATCTTGTCATATTTATCGACTTCTTCAATGGCGATACAGTCGTTACGCGCCACGTCGACGTCGTAACCCAATCGGTAAATGGCATGTGCCAGATTGTAGGTAAACGAATCGTAATTATCAAATATTAATATTTTCATGTTTTTATTTATAGTTTATCAGTCCTGTTTTTTCAGTTCACGGGTTTCAGTTCAACAGTGTCTATCCATATCGTAACGGGTCCGTCGTTAATCAGCGCAACGTTCATATCCGCACCAAATTCGCCCGTCTGGATTTTGAACTCGGAATATTGTCCGAGCCTTGAAACGAATTGCTCGTAAAGCGGTTTGGCGATTGCGGGACTGGCTGCCCTGATGTACGAGGGTCGATTTCCTTTCCTGGTCAGCGCATGTAATGTGAATTGACTGACGACAAGAAATTGTCCTTTAATATCGGTTATCGAGAGATTCATTACTTTGTTTTCATCGTCGAAAATCCGAAGTCTGGAAACTTTCGCTGCAACGGCGTCCAGATCGGTTGCGCTGTCGCATTCTTCAAAACTCACAAAGAGCAGTAATCCTGCGGATATTTCTCCCGTTGTCCGTCCTTCTACTGTAACAGACGCTTCTTTAACTCTTTGAATCAATATTCTCATGTGCGTGGGGGGGGCTATATTAATGAATAAACAATCGCCGCCGTTCCAATTACGGCACAATAAATAGCAAACCAGTATAATTTTACTTGACTGACTAATTTAATCATGAGTTTGCAGGCGAACAGTCCCGAAACGTATGCCCCGATAAACCCGATTATCAGCGGAAAGACTGCTATTCCCGACGCCGTCGGGGAAAAATTGCCGTGTATCAAATCCAGAAAAGCCTCTCCCAAAATGGGTACGAGAACCATCAGGAACGAAAATCGCGCAATTTCGTTTCTGTTGTTTCCCAGCAACAATCCTGTGGATATTGTACTTCCCGAACGCGAAAGTCCGGGAAGTACGGCGCATGCCTGCGCTATTCCAATGACAAAAGCGTTGGCGTAGGAAATCGGTTTTTCGGTTTTTCGCTCGGTTCTTCGCTCAATCTTTCGCGCAAGATGCGAAAAGAGCAGCAGGATAGCTGTAAGCAAAAGCATCGCCCCCACAAGCGCTGGTCCTTCGCCGAAAAGCGCTTCGACCTCTTCTTTAAAGAAGAGTCCGACGATCATGACCGGTATCATGGATACTGCTATTTTCAGGATATATTCCGTTTCCTGATTGTAGTTGAATTTGAACAGTCCGGCAAACAGTTTGACGATGTCATTCCTGAAGACCGTCAATGTACTAAGTACTGTTGCGGCGTGTACCAGGACTTCAAAGGTTGTTCCGCCGTTATTTTCAATTCCCAAAATTTCTTTCGACAGCAGCAGATGTCCGCTGCTACTCACGGGCAAAAACTCGGTAAGTCCCTGTACAATCCCCAGAATAAAGGCTTCCCATGATTCCATGCTACAAAAATTTTAATGGTTTACAAATCAAATAATGTAAGTTTATTTATCCGAATCGTCGGATTTTTTCGGTTTTTTCATTATTGCATACACTTCAAATGCAAAACCCAAAACTACGATTATCGACGAGAGGTCGATTCGCCGGAAGCTGAAAAGTTCTTCTTCCTTAAACACATTAGGGTCGTCGGAACCGCCTCCGACCATCAATATAAATCCCAGAACGATGATACCCAATCCTGCGAGCATCAGTTTGTAATTTTCTGCCGGAATAGCAAAACCTGTTTTCGGAGAGGTTTCTTCCTTGGCATACTTTCCTGTTTTATTTTTATTTGCCATATTTTATGATATTTATTATCCTTCCCATAAATCGTCGGCGCCGATTTTTGTGTATTTCGTTACTATTATATATGTAGAAATGAAATTTATCAACGACCCAAGTACAAGCATCATAGAGAATAATGCGCCGAACATTTTTGCATCTGTAAGTTCAAGTATATTAGAGAAATCATTTTTCAGAATCATTATCAGTCCCAATAAAAGAAAGATGGCTATAACGCCCGAAATCAGTCCCTGCCAGACGCTTGCGGCAAGGAAGGGGGTACGTATAAACGTTGTATTGGCTCCGACAAGTTTCATGGTGTTAATCAGAAACCGCTTGGAGTATATCGCCAGACGGATTGTATTGTTTATCAAAAATACGGAGATGAACAGCAGTAAGCCGACGAATATAAGTATGATTATGCTTACGTTTTTTGTGTTGGCGGCAACCTGTTCAAAGAGCGATTTGTGATACATGACTTCTTTAACGCCCTGTATTTTTTTAATTTCGATCAATATCGGTTCGATTCTTTCCACCGAAAAATACTCGCTTTTCAAACTGATCTCGATTCTTGACGAGACAGGATTTTCGTCGAGTAGTTTAATGAAATCGACGCCAAGTTCACCGCTCATTTCTTCGGCAATCTCGTCTTTGGATTTATACTTCACTTTACCGACAAACTCTTTCAATTCGATTATAGCTAAAACCCGCATAGCGCTTCTGTCCGTTATAGAATCTTCCAGCTTCACCGACACGGTTATTTGATTGCGTATGGTTTCCGGCAAACGGTTCAGGTTATACACCAAAATCCCGACAACGCCTAATAAAAACAAAACTAATGCTGTGCTTATGACTGAAGAAAGGTACGATGTCTGCAACCTGCTTGAAACGATTTTTTTTACTTTCAATGACATATTTTTTTTTATAAAACGCTGCAAAGGTAAATTTTTCTTTTGAATCTCATACAGTAATG
>JAITKY010000091.1 GCA_031278135.1 Prevotellaceae bacterium
TGCTCGCAAATGACAAACTAATTCTGTTAATTGTTCTTGTTGCGATAATAATTGTTCATATTCCGAACGTCGTATGTGTATCATTTCTTCCACGACGCAAAGGTAAATATTTTTTTTTCCATCATTTTTTTTGAAGTACCTGAGTAGTTACAATACTTTTATTATTAATAAATTAAAAAAAAACAAAAATAGGCAAAAACTCGGAATTAGACTTTTTCTTTTTCGGAAACTCCTGCCCATTTTTATGCGTTTGTGTGTAATTTCAAAATTTCATGTTACCTTTGCATAAATTTTTAGTATGAAAGATATTGATGTATTAAAATTAAGTGGTAAAGAATTGTATGCATACTTCACACGTGACAATTCCGATTATTCAAATGTTATATCCTTACTGCCTTATGCCGTAATGGATGATGAAAGTAAAGTTTATGAATTATTGGAGCGTTCGGTGCGTGAAAATAAAAAATTTTACGCCCACTATCCGGCTTTCCCAAAACTGAACAAAGGCATAGATATATCGAAAATGGAAGAAATCGGAGGAATAACAGACGGCGCATTATATCTTGGTTAATTATTGTAACTCGTTTATATATTTATTTAGTATTTGTCTGAAAACTCACAATACTCAGAATTTGCAGAATTATAGAATTATCAGAATTCTGTACAATCCTGTTAATTCTGTTAATTCTGATCATAATTGGCTGTCCATAAATCTTGGGGGAATACCCCCCAAGATTTGGGCTTTTCGAGATTTAATAATCAAATAAAGCGTAAGGATACACATTTTTAGCAAATAAATTCACGAATCAATTAAATTTGATTGTAAACACTGTTTTTACATACGGTTCGGAGACGACGGATATTGTTCCGTTATGTCGGTTAATTATTTGGCGGCAAAGGCTGAGCCCGATTCCCGAACCACCTTGTTTGGTAGTGAAAAACGGAACAAAAATACGGTCGAGAGCGTCGGGAACAATACCTCGTCCATTGTCGGTCACGGTGATAACCGATTTGCCCTTTTCGAAAAAAGCATATACCGAAATCAGAGGAGCATCCGTATTGCGACAAGCATCCAGAGCGTTTTTTAACAGATTTATAAGGACTTGTTCTATCAGCGAACGGTCGGCATAGAGTCGTATGTCGTCCGGTCGTATGTAGAAAGAAACAGGCACAGTTTCTTTTACAAACAAGTTTTTGATATCTTTAAATAGGTCGTTGACAGAGAAATATCGCATTATGGGTGTTGGGATACGAGTCAGTTGCCTGTAGTTTTCTACAAAATCGAGTAACCATTTGCTTCGTCGATGTATTGATTGCATTGCCGCCATTGTTTCGCGATATCGTTCTTCATTCAAGTCTTCATCTGCCTGTTCGGAAATAGTTTCCGAGAGCGAGATGATGGGCGCCACAGAGTTCATTATTTCGTGTGTCATGACACGGATAAGTTTTTGCCATGCTTCGGTTTCGGCTTTCGAGACGATGGATTCGTATAAGCGTGACCTGAATATTTCGAGCGCCTCGTTCATTGATTTACTGAGATTTTTGCCACTTTTTTTCAGATTCGAAGGAAATGAAATATTGAGGTCGCCACAACGTATATTTGCAATCATTTGTTCCATTAATCTGATTGATTTACGATAATCCAGCGATATAGAGTAAATCAGTATGATGACCGTTATTACAGATATTGTAGCGATGAAATAATATTCATTGATAATGCACAAAGTAGAAACTGTTGATAGAGTCACGGATGTAACCGTTTTAACGACAATGATTTTTGCACGGTTCATATTCCAAGTTTTTCCATTTTACGGTACAGAGCATAACGCGTTATTCCCAACAGTTCGGCAGCCACGCTGATATTTCCTTCGGCTTGACGGAATGCACGTTCGATGGCTTCCTGTTCGAGTTTATTGAGATTAAATTCTTCACGCGTCTTTTTTGTGGCTGCCGCCGCAGGCGTAAAAATAAAATTATCGGCTCCCAGAATAGCCTTGTCGGCAAGTATTACAGCGCGTTCCATTGTGTGTTCAAGTTCGCGCACATTTCCTGGCCACTGATAATTTTGCAGTTTTGCTTTTGCTTCTTTCGTTATCCCTCTCAGTTTTTTATTGTATTTTCGTTTGAAACGAGCGAGGAAATGTTCGGCGAGCAACAACACGTCGTTTTCACGCTCTCTCAATGGAGGGATATGTATTTCGATCGTATTTATCCGGTATAGAAGGTCTTGCCTGAACTTTTTGTCGGCTACCATTTCGCGGATATTCACGTTTGTGGCTGATATGAAACGCACATCTATCGGTACCGGATGAGTCGAACCTAAAGGGATTATTTCACGTTTTTCTATGGCTGTCAGCAACTTCATCTGCATCGAAAATGACAGATTGCCGATTTCGTCCAAAAACAGCGTTCCACCGGCAGCGACTTCCAACCGTCCCGGTTTATCGTGATAAGCATCGGTAAAAGCGCCTTTTTTGTATCCGAACAGTTCGCTCTCGAACAGCGATTCGGATATGGAGCCGAGATCTAACGCAACGAAAATCTTTTCTTTACGAGGTGATTTCCGGTGAATTTCGCGGGCGATAAGGTCTTTTCCCGTTCCGTTTTCGCCAAGAATAAGGATATTGGCGTCTGTATTACGCAGTTTCTCTATTGTGTCGAAAACATTCAGCATCACGCTACTACCGCCTATTATTTCGTCTTTTCCGTTTACAGCCGGAGCGGCGAGCACCGAGATTTGTTGTCGGAGAAGTCGTACTTCGATTTTGCTGTTGTGTAACTCTATGGCAGAGAATATTGTAGCCAACAATTTTTCTTTTTCCCACGGTTTTGGGATAAAATCCGTTGCACCTGCTTTGATAGCCTGTATCGCTTTATCCATATCGGCATACGCAGTAATGAAAATCACCACAATATCGGGGTCGATTTTCTTTATTTTTTCGAGCCAGAACAACCCTTCCTGTCCACTGATAGCATCACGGTTGAAATTCATGTCAAGCAATATGACATCGGGATCAAAAGTGTTGATAAAGTGTTCGATACGTCCAGGATCGGTACTTACTCTCACTTGTTCCACATGCGATTTTAACAGAAGATTCAATGCAAGCAACACATCTTCGTTATCGTCTATAACCAAAATCTTTCCCTTTTTCATGTCATTAATTTTTGCAAATATATACACAATTGTCGATTGATACTGCAAAATTATGTATAATATTGTCTATTAGAGCGATGAAAAGATGAATTTTCAAAAATGAACAATACGCAGCATAGTGTTCTCACAATAATTTCCGCTCATAAAAAAAAATCACAATCAAAATTAAACCTTTCTGGCGTTTTATCATCTGAATGAAAGAATTTGGTTTTTCATAGTTTAGTTAGGTTGTAGAAAAGTGGGGTTCCCAATCCCACTTTTTTTGCTTGACAAACTGTTTAAAATCAGACATATATAGAGTAACGCATTTCGGATAAAAAAAAAATTGTATACGATTTTTTTAATTATAAAAATAAATTATTACCTTTGCTACCGTTATGCCATCATTGTGTGCTGACATAATATATGTTTTTTTTATTGTTAAATGTTTTATTTTACTGTAAATATTAGAATTAAATTCGTTTTTTGATTTTGTATGAAGAATTACGCAGATATTTCGCTGATTGAGTATCTAAAAAAATATTTCGGGTTTGACTTTTTCAAAGGAAACCAGGAAGTAATTATCAGAAGCTTGTTGTCTGGCAACGATACATTTGTGTTGATGCCTACAGGTGGCGGTAAATCATTATGTTACCAACTGCCGGCGATGATTATGGACGGTACGGCGATTATCATTTCCCCATTGATTGCCCTTATGAAAAATCAGGTGGATGCTATGAGGGGATTCACTGAAGAAGAGGGTATTGCGCACTTTTTGAACTCGTCGTTGAACAAGGCGCAAATTGTGAAAGTCAAAGATGATATTCTCAGCGGACACACAAAAATGCTGTATGTGGCGCCCGAATCGCTGACAAAAGAAGAGAATATCCAGTTTTTCAAGCAATTGAAGATATCTTTTTACGCTGTGGACGAAGCGCATTGTATTTCCGAATGGGGACACGATTTCAGACCGGAATACCGGAGGATACGCTCGATAATCGCACAGACCGGCGTGGCGCCAATCATCGCGCTGACAGCAACAGCAACCCCAAAAGTTCAGCACGATATCCAGAAAAATCTGGACATGCTGGACGCAAATGTTTTTAAATCATCGTTTAACCGTCCGAATCTCTATTATGAAATCAGGCCTAAGGTAAACGCAATGAAAGAAATCATCAGGTTTATCAAAGCCAATGAAGGAAAATCGGGAATAATATACTGTCTTAGCAGGAAAAAAGTCGAGGAAATCTCTGAAATCCTGCAAGTAAACGGCATCAAAGCCCTGCCGTATCATGCCGGAATGGATTCGACTTCACGCTCAAACAATCAGGACAGTTTTCTGCTCGAAGACGTTGATGTGATTGTGGCTACGATAGCCTTCGGAATGGGAATCGACAAACCCGACGTCCGTTTTGTTATACATTATAATATACCAAAAAGCCTCGAAGGATACTATCAGGAAACCGGAAGGGCTGGACGGGACGGCGGTGAAGGACAATGTATTCTGTTCTACGGATATAAGGATATCCAACGACTGGAAAAGTTCATCCAGGGAAAACCATTGTCGGAACAAGAAATCGGAAAACAACTGCTACTCGACGCTGCCGCTTACGCCGAATCGTCGATATGCCGGCGAAAACTTCTCCTGCACTATTTCGGCGAAGAATATACTGTCGAAAATTGCGAAAATTGTGATAACTGTCTGTATCCCAAAATACAGTTCGAAGGAAGCAAATACATCGAACTTGCACTTTCGGTCATTATTGCCGTAAGTGGAAAGTTCAAAGTCGATCACATCGTGAACATTCTCACCGGAACAATGAATTCTACAATCAAATCGTACGAACATGATGAACTTGAACTGTTTGGGGAAGGTGATGATAAAAGCCCGCTGTTCTGGAACTCAATCATCCGAAAAGCGCTTGTAGAAGAGTTGATAGACAAGGACATCGAAAACTACGGACTGCTTTATCTCACCGAAAAAGGACAGAAATTCATGGAAGAACCGTATCCGATTATGGTAACTCAAGATAAAGAATATGAGGACGGTGACGATGACGACAATATGCAACTCGGCGGAAAAGGAGGAGGCGCTTGCGACGAAGAACTTCTGGCTATGTTGAAACAGGAATGTCGAAGCGTTGCAAAAAAATTGAATCTTCCGTCGTTTGTAATCTTTCAGGATCCTTCGCTCGAAGACATGGCAACGCAATATCCCATAACAATCGACGAACTCAAAAACTGTCAGGGAGTTGGCGAAGGAAAAGCCAAAAAATACGGAAAAACTTTTGTCGCCCTGATAAAGACTTATGTCGAAGAAAAGGAAATCGACCGTCCGCAAGATATGGTGGTCAAATCGGTTACCAACAAGTCGGGCAAACCGTTTATAATACAAAATATCGACAAAAAGATAGATTTTGCCGATATTTGTCGTGGCCGAAACATTGATATGACCTCATTATTAGACGAAATCGAGTCGATAGTAAATTCGGGAATGAGATTGAATATCGACTATTATATCGACGAAGTTCTTGACGAAGATAAACGTGACGAAATTTACGATTTCTTTAGAAATGAGGCTGAAACAGGTACGCTCGACGAAGCAATCGAGGTTTTGGGCGACGAATATGAAGAAGATGAAATACGATTGGTGAGAATTAAATTTATGTCCGAAATAGCAAATTGATAATTTTATAAGTATATGGATAAATTGGAAATACGAAAACGCGCCGAACTCTGGCTGAATCCGGATTTTGATGAAGAAACACGCGCTTGTGTAAAAAAATTGTTTGATAATGAAAAGGAACTGACGGAAAGTTTCTACAAAGACCTCGAATTTGGTACGGGTGGACTGCGTGGAATAATGGGCGCCGGAACAAACAGAATGAACAAATACACGGTCGGAATGGCTACGCAGGGACTGGCAAATTATGTGAAAAAACAGTTTCCCGAGAAATCATTGAGCGCTGCTGTCGCTTACGATTGTAGAAACAACAGCCCGTTTTTTGCCGAAGTTGTTGCTAATATATTTTCTGCCAACGGGATAAAGGTTTATCTGTTTTCATCGTTGCGACCTACACCCGAATTGAGTTTTGCTGTGCGACATTTCGGATGCAATACCGGCGTGATGATAACCGCCTCGCATAATCCAAAGGAATACAATGGTTACAAGGCATATTGGGACGACGGAGGACAGGTTACGGCTCCGCACGACGTCAATATCATCGAAGAAGTCAACAAGATAAAATCTGTCAAAGAGGTTAATTTCGAGGCTAATCCGGAATTGATTGTCAGCATTGGCGAAGAAATCGACAAAATATATCTCGAAAAACTTAAAAGCCTTTCGATTTCTCCCGAAGCAATTGAAAAACACAACGATATTAAGATAGTTTATACCCCGTTACATGGTACGGGAGTGAAGTTAGTGCCGGAATTTCTTAACTGTCTTGGATTTAAAAACATCATCCACGTTCCCGAACAGGATGTGAACGATGGTAATTTTCCAACTGTGGTTTCGCCAAACCCCGAAGAATCAAGCGCTTTGACTTTAGCTCTGAAAAAGGCTCAAGACGAAAACGCCGATCTGGTTATGGCTACCGACCCCGACGCCGACCGTGTTGGTATTGCCGTGAGAAACAATAAAGGTGAGCTTCAATTACTTAACGGTAATCAGACGGCGTCGATTCTGACTTATTACTGTCTCGAAAATCTCAGTCGCCAAAAGAAACTGAAAGGCGACGAATATATTGTCCGAACGGTGGTTACTACGCATTTACTGACTGCAATGGCAAAATATTACGGCGTCGAAATCTTCGACGTGTTGACAGGATTCAAATACATCGCCGAAATAATACGCGAAAACGAAGGAAAAAAAACTTTTATCTGCGGTGGTGAAGAGAGTTACGGCTTTTTGGTCGGCGATTTTGTCCGCGACAAGGACGCTGTTATATCTTGCGGAATAATTGCCGAAGTTGCTGCATGGGCTAATGAAAACGGTAAATCATTGTACGATTTGCTCCTGGATATCTATTCTCAATTCGGTCTGCACGAAGAAAAACTGCTCTCGATAACTAAAAAGGGTAAGGAAGGTTTGGAAGAAATCAAAGAAATGATGAAAAGCTACAGAAACAACCCTCCGAAAACAATTGCCGGCTCGAAAATCATTACGATAGTCGATTATCTATCTAAACAGCAGACCGATACTCTTACCGGAATCACGACGCCGCTAAATCAGCATCAGTCGGATGTTTTGCAGTTTTTTACGCAGGATGGAACAGTGGTATCCGTTCGTCCGTCGGGCACGGAACCCAAGATTAAGTATTATTTCGAGTTGCGTTCCGATTTGAAAAATAAAGCAGAGTATGAGACAATATTAAACCGGTTAAACGATAAGTATAAGACTATTATCGACGAATTGGGATTGAAGAAATAAAATATAAAAAGGTATATCGGAATATGAAAAAAATACTTATTGTTTTTCGTTTGATTTTAAACACTAATGTTTACACTCAAAAATTTTGATAGTTGATGAAAATAAATAAGCCATTGGATTGTAACGATATTGCCTATAATCCAAAAAATCACTTCTAAAGAAATGAGCTTATAGGATACTTATAGGATACTTATAGGATACTTATAGGATACTTATAGGATACTTATAGGAAACTTATAGGA
>JAITKY010000112.1 GCA_031278135.1 Prevotellaceae bacterium
TCAATACAATAGGTTCGAAAGCCGGCGAAGTAAATATCCAAAAACTTGTCGTCGAAATGAAGGACGAACTGGAAAAAATTAAGGAACAGTTGCTGAATATTTTGTAAACAAGAGTGATGTGATGAGTGATGAGCGCTGGCGCCAGCCATATGAGGTTGAATTACTGCATAGTTCCGATGGTGAGGCGACATATAACCGAGCTGCGCCTGCGGCTTGCAAGTGGTTATTCAGTCAGCTGGTGATAAATGGTTGCTGTTAGTACTTGGTAACGTTGAACGCCAATGGAGCAATGTGTTTCAGCGATATCCAAAAATATATCGACGATAACCGTTTTTTCGTCCGTTCCAATATTGTCTTTCACAACCGATTTGATAAACAGATATAAAGTCACTTTTTTTTTCCTGTTTTTTTTCGATACCGAGATTGTCAAACAATTTGTTTGTTGAAATCGTTCAGTTTTTTTATTCAACATTTTAAATTACTTTTGCAAAAAAAATTACAGAATTTAATGAAAAAAATTATCGTAACAAGCAACGAAATCGAAAGAGATTGCATCTATAGGAATAGCACACTAATAGGATGGATGAGCAACTTATAAAGGAATGTATAAAGAAAGATATACGTGCTCAGAGACAACTTTATGAGAGATATGCTCCTCTAATGATGTCAGTATGTTTACGATACGTTAGAGACAGGGATATCGCCCAAAACTTGTTGCAGGACGGATTCATTAAATTGTTTGATAAAATCCATACCTATTCAGGGACAGGTTCTTTTGTTGGTTGGATGAGGAAAATTTTCGTCAACACTTCTTTGGAATATCTGCGGCGTAACGACGTTTTCAAATACAGTATGGATGTTGATAACGCACACAATATTGAAAGTGAGAATGAATCGCCTATCGATAAAATATCGGCAGATGAACTGATGCAGTGCATAGCAGAATTGCCTCCCGGATTCCGTACAGTGTTCAATATGTTTGCGATAGAAGGATATTCACACGCAGAGATAGCCGAGCAACTTGGAATTCAGGAAGGAACATCGCGTTCGCAATATGCGAGAGCAAGAACTCTATTACAACAAAAGGTTTTGAAATTAATTAAAAGAATTTGATTGATGTCGAATGATTTAAACAATGATTTTGAAAAGTTAATCCGTAACAAACTCAAGGATTACAGGACTCCGGTGGAACCCAGCAGTTGGGACGCCATCGAGAGATCTTTAATTCGTCGCCAAAGGTCGAAGTATCTGTATATCGCGACAGGCGTTGTTGCCGCTGCAATTGCTTTGTTGCTGGTTACATTGAATCTGCCCGACAACATTAATCAACCAGATAATACAGAGACAGTTGAAATCCCAAAAGATTCGACGCCTCTGGAAAAACAGCCCGGTACACAAAACACTGCACCTAATATCGACGAGCAAACGGCTCAGAAAACAGCAATACATCCCAATCAACAAATGCCGGACAATCAGACGAAAACAGAACAGGAACAGTCTGTTTCGAATCCTGCATCTGTACACAGTACAACAGTAAATGCAATTGCAACTCAAGTAGAAAAACCGGATACAGATTCGGCTACAGATATTGAAGATCCTCCGGTAAAAGATCGGTTAAATATCATTGTGTCCCGTACTGTTTCCGGAACTTCGGTAAGCATTTCGCCGTCGAACAAACTACAACTTCCGGATAACAGGCGCATCACTGATATCTTGGACAGCAAACCCGCTGATAAAAAGGATAATAACCATACACCGGATAATAAAAAAAATATGATAGCGCATCTCGACAAGATAAACAGCAAAAAATGGTCTGTTTTAATGAGTTTTGGCGCCGGAAACTATCGAACGCCAGCCAATAACAGAAATGCCGACTTGATTATGGCAACGCCTCTTTTAACTTCGTCAAATTCGGCAGATTACGTCAGAAACAAATACAAAGACGAAATCGGAGTACCCGATAATGCCGGTTCGCAGTATGGACTTCCGTTGTCGGCTAAATTTATTGTACGTAAAGATTTTAACTCCCGATGGGCTATCGAAAGCGGATTGAGTTACACTTATCTATCGACCAAATACCGATGGAATAAAAATACGGTAAATCAACAGTTACATTATCTCGGAATACCTTTAAATGCTGTCTGTTACGTGGTATCAAAACCAAATTGGAATGTTTACGCTTCGGCAGGCGGAATGGTGGAAAAAGGTATTTATGCCTATATTGACCGTAGCGACAATATTACAAGTAAAACAAAGATGAACGGATTGCAATGGTCTGTAAACGGGGCAGTTGGAGTGACATACAGGCTCCGTAAAGGCATAGGAATGTTTTTCGAACCTCAAGTCGGATATTTCTTCAATAATGGACAACCGGAAAACATTAGAACCGAAAGCCTTGTCTCATTTGGCTTAAGCGCAGGATTGAGATTTGACCTTTTTTAGCATAAAGATAACTCTGTGTGAATCGTTAGAATCAACATCATCTGTGTCTTAAAAAACATCATTTGTTAAAGTTTTTTGAACAGCATTTCGGTTAATTCCGAGACTTTGCCGACATATTGGATATTAATCTTGAATTTACTTAGTTCCGGAATTTTTCTGTTATACTTGGATACGAAGATTTTTTTGAATCCTAACTTTTCTGCTTCCGAAACTCGTGTTACAATCTTGTTTACAGGACGAATTTCGCCGGATAACCCTATTTCTCCCGAAAAACACCAGTCCTGTGGAATAGGAATATCGGCTGTGGACGAAAGTATTGACGATATAACAGCAAGGTCGATTGCCGGATCAATCACTTTTATTCCTCCTGCGATGTTGAGAAACACGTCTTTAACCGCTAACTTGAAGCCGGCGCGTTTCTCAAGGACAGCCAGTAACATATTCAGACGTCGCACATCGAACCCTGTGGTCGAACGTTGTGGCGTTCCATAAGCAGCGGTGCTTACCAATGCTTGTGTCTCAATAAGAAACGACCGTGCTCCGTCGATCATCGCAGCGACGGAACTGCCGCTCAACGATTCGTCGTGACGGGTGATGAGAACTTCCGACGGATTGGTAACTTCCCGTAAACCACTTCCTGTCATTTCGAAAATACCGATTTCGTCGGTCGAACCAAACCGGTTTTTTATCGCCCTCAAAAGCCTGTAAATATAATTATTGTCTCCTTCGAATTGAAGGACAACGTCAACAATGTGTTCAAGTATTTTCGGACCTGCGATAGAGCCGTCTTTTGTGATATGCCCGATGATAAACACCGGCGTATTGCTCTCTTTTGCATAACGCATAAGCAAAGCTGCACATTCTCTTATCTGCGAGACGCTTCCGGGCGAAGAATCTAACTTTTCGGTGTAGATTGTCTGTATCGAATCGATCACAACAAAATCGGGATTTGTTTCTTTTGCCTGTAACAGAATATTTTCCAAAAGAGTTTCGGGTAGAATATAACAATTACTGTTGTTTCCTCCGCCGAGCCGTTCGGCGCGTAGTTTGATCTGGCTGGCGCTCTCTTCGCCTGAAACATACAGCGTTTTCAGATTCGACTGTTTTAACGCAATCTGCAAACTCAACGTCGATTTTCCGATACCGGGTTCTCCCCCGATGAGTGCAATCGAGCCGGCGACAAGACCGCCACCAAGCAATCTGTTCATTTCGTTATTAGACAATAATATCCGATTATGTTCCTCGATACTGATATCGTCGATTCTGACGGGTTTAGACGATGATTTGCCGGCAATAACCTGATTCGATGAAGGTTTTGAAATGATTTCTTCGGCAAATGAGTTCCATTCGCCGCACGAAGGACATTTCCCTAACCATTTTGCTGATTCGTAACCACATTGCTGACAAAAATATGCTTTCTTTGTTTTCGACATTTCCTATTTTTTTTTAATATTACGGCGCAAAATTACAATAAATATATTCATCCATTGACTCGCCTACTCTGTCTGTTACTCGATAAACCTGCAAGGGTTTTAAAATCTGTCAGGTCTGCTTTCTGTGCGGGTACGTAAAACCATACAGTTGCATCAATCCCCAAACCGCCTCGACCAAACCTGTAATAACGAAAAATACACCGCACAGACTGTACATCAGTTTGTTTTTACCCAAAAGAAATATACACAGATAGAAATATACATTTATTGGTCAATCTACCTGTATGGTTCAGAGTTATTAAAACAGTAGCGATACAATACAAAACAGCAGGAGTAATAAATCGGTGAACTTGAAAATATTACCTTTGTCCCCAGATTGATGCCGAAAGGTATTCGTTTTAAAAATTAATTAAAGCCTTCAAAATTTGAGGGCTTTTTTTCTTAATCAAAGATTAAGTGGGGATTTTCAGGGGATTTTTTATAAATCAAAAACGCTAACAATCTTTTAATTTGATTATTAGCGTTTTGTATTGCGGTGCGGACGGGACTCGAACCCGCGACCCCATGCGTGACAGGCATGTATTCTAACCAAGCTGAACTA
>JAITKY010000121.1 GCA_031278135.1 Prevotellaceae bacterium
TATGCGCGCTTATGCGTACTATCATTTGGCGGTAAAGTATGGTCCCGCAGTGCTGATTGGCGACGAGCCGATGCTAAACAACGAGGAAGCAAGTTATTACGACCGTGCAAGGGCTACGTATGACGAGACGATTGACTATATTTGCGAAGAACTGGAAAAGGCGGCACAATATCTGCCTCATTCCGACATGGTTGCTGTCAGTGATTTCGGACGGCCTCACATTGGCGCTGCATACGGGCTGATTGCTCGTCTGAGACTGATTCAGGCAAGCCCCTTGTATAATCCGAAACCGGACAATCGTGCGGCAACTATCTATTTTGGCGACTGGAAACGCTCAACCGACGGAGTGCATTATGTTTCGCAGGCTTACGACGAACGTAAATGGGCTGTTGCAGCTGCGGCTGCAAAACGGGTAATGGATATGGAAACTTATGCGTTGCATACTGTCGATCGTATAGGGGGAACAACAAGCAACAGTACCAGACCTTTACCTGCCAACGTTTCTGACGCGCCGTTTCCCGACGGCGCCGGCAACATTGACCCGTTACGGTCTTATTCGGACATGTTTACAGGCGAAGGGGTAGCGGCTCGGAATCCCGAATTTATCTGGGGACGCTGGTCAAACAATGTCATGAACTATACCCGCCATTCTTTCCCGATAGGTCAATACGGCGGATGGAACGGATTATGCGTAACTCAAAAGGTAATAGACGCATATCGTATGGAGGATGGCAGAGACATACACGATGCCAGCAATGAATATCCATACAAGACCGAAGGTACTTTGGGCAAAAATATTTCGTTCTCTGGTTATGACTTGCGTAATACAGTCCATAACATGTATGTAAACCGCGAAATGCGTTTTTATGCGAGTATAGGTTTCAGCCAACGTTATTGGGCTCTCAATTCCACAACAGAGAGTCAATATAAGCCTGTGACTGTCAATTATGACGCCAGCGGCAATTCGGGTAAAAGCCAGTTAGGAACATCAGTGACCAATTATCCGATAACCGGTTATGTATTGACAAAATATGTTCATGTGGACGATGCTTGGGGTGGAAACGGCGCCCAACGGCAAATGAAGTCGTTCCCTATTATCCGGTATGCAGAAATCCTCCTTTCGTATGCCGAAGCATTAAACAACCTGACAACTTCGCATTCGATAACCGACGCAGAGACAGACGAAAGCCAGTCTTTCTCGCGCAACACGAATGAAATAGCAAAGGCTTTCAATCAGGTACGTTATCGGGCAGGATTGCCGGGCTTGACGGCGGAAGAGTTAAGCTCTCCTGCAAAAATACAGGAACTGATAGAACGTGAGCGTTTAGTTGAATTTCTGTACGAAGACCGTCGTTATTTTGATGTTCGTCGCTGGGGTAAATACGAAGAGACGGAAAATGAACTTATACTTGGTATGAATACCGATTCTTCGGGCGATACATATTATTCCGTTGTGCCGGTCAACCATGCCAAGGCGCGTAACAGAGTTGTTAATAAGAAAATGGTATTGTTTCCACTTGCTCTCGACGAAGTCAGGAAGGCGCCATCGTTAGACCAAAATCCGGGATGGCAAAATTAAATAAAATATTAAAATGTAAATTAATTATGAATCAGATTATAAAAAAGAAAATGACCCTTATATGCAGTATAATTGTCTGCATGGCAAGTTTTATTGGTTGCAAGGGTGACGAAATGTACGAAAAGGAAATGTATCATCCTGTCATTTACTTGCTCAGCAATGGTACGGATAATGTTTATACGGTTGTTATACCGTTTAAAGAAGATAAGGCGGTAAATTATTTCTCGGTCGGCTGCGGAGGTTCGCTTCCAAATCCCGAAGAAGTTGTCATCGAACTTGAACCGGATACGGTGTTGTATGACAAATATAACAGAATGAACTTTGATAACGAAGATTCGTATGCCCGATTTTTGCCTGCGCACTGTTATGAAATAAGTTCGTACCGAGTGGTATTGCCGGCTAATTCGCCCGAACAGTATGTTAAAGTCCCTGTGAAAATAAATCAGCAGGGTTTGTCGCCCGATTCCATTTATTTTGTCCCTGTCGCCATAAAAAGTGTATCAAAGTACGAAGTGAATCCGGATAAGTACAATATGCTGTTTCGTATAGCCGTCGAAAACGATTATGCCGAACAAATCAATACTACAGTTTACTATCAGCGTGGAATAACTATTTCAGGAAGTACGCCAACCCCGATAACAGGATCGAAAATGGTTTATCCGCTGTCGAAGGACGAGGTAAGAATGTTCGCCGGAACCCGTACTCAAACATCGAAAACGACTTTGGCAGAAATCAATACGTATTCAATCGTAGCGAAAATCAATGCCGACAGTACTGTTGTTATACATCCGTATGGCACAATCGAGGTCGAACAGTTGGATGACGAGGCTTACAACCGCTACTACACCATGCTAAACGCCGAAAATAAGACTGTAGATTATATCGACCTGTATTACAGATTCAGAACGCTGGTATCAACAAACCCTGACGTTTACAGTAACTGGTCGGAAATAAAAGAATCTTTACAAAGAATGAATTAATGAAGGTGACTTAACTTACAAACCGTTTAAATCAAACGAAGAAAAGGAAAGACTGCTAACCAGCAGCCTTTCCCTGACTTCGTATAACTAATGAACGATGAACAACAGCATTAATAAAGACGCCAGTAGCAACGTTGCTATTGCCATCGTAGCAACGTTGCTATTGCTGTCGTAGCAACGTTGCTATTGCTATCGTAGCAACATTGCTATTGCTATCGTAGCAACATTGCTATTGATGACTTCTTGCTACCTGTGTTGTAGCAACGTTGCTACTGATGTCGCCGACAGTAGTCAGACAATATCTCAATCCCTTTGTGTTCATTGTCTATACAGATTGCTTTGGTAATATAGTACCTCCCCCCTTTAATACCATTTTTTTAGGGGTGTTATTTGTTTTAAAACATTGATATTGCATATTAAATGGTTTTTTTTACGGGATAATCGCACTTTGTCCGAAAAATCACATTTATTTAGCCTTTAATTCTTGTATTATCCCTTTCAATTAAAGTATATTCATCTTTTTCGCGCAAGCGCTCATCTTTTTCTTTTAATAACAAGTCCTTTTCGGTTATTTGTGCGCGAAGTACGTCCGGTGAATCACTGTAATATCGACGATTGTCGGCATTGATACCTCCTTGTACGTGATTTGCTATAATTTGCTGCCCATCACCTATATTCGTGTTACCATTTTTTGTAGCTCATAACCCAAGTTTTGTTTATATTATTGCCTGATTCGCATAATCTGTCAATAAATCGTTCCGATAATGGAACTTTACCATATTATTATCTGAGAAAAAGAAGACTAAGCGACCACACTGGTCGTTAGGGCTTATGATGCCTGAGGAGGTGCATCAATGGGTAGCGTAAAAAATTTTCGCGGGGGAGAGTGTCTATGCGCCCCCGCGAAAAAACGACACATAAACTGTATAAAAATGATTAAAGATACAGGTATAGTAATTTGTAAAAAGTGTATATTTATTTCCGGACATGACACCCACGAGGACTTCAATCCGGTTTATGGCGAAGTTTTCAAAAAAAAAAATCGCATTTTTTCCAATTTTTTATTCATTAAATAAAATATGTTTATATTTGCACCTGCATCGGGAATGGTTCCGAGGTTTTATGGATAGATAACCAAAAATCGGAAATGATTATGGAAACAAGTGAAAGAGACAAAGTTAACAAGGACGGGGGAAATATTAAAGATGGAAAAAACAGCGTATTTGCGGAGCCGCAAACTGAGTTGTTTTGCCCCGAAGAACTGAATTTAAATGAAGAAACGGCTCAAGAAAATGAGGTTTCTGTTGTAAAAAATTATTTTTTAATGTCACCACAAGATTTGCTTGACGAACTCAAGACTCTTGTCGATAATTTTCCGGTCGAACGGATAAAAAAAGATGTAGAAGCAATTAAAGATGCATTCTATAAGTATCTCGCCGAAAATGAAGAAGAGGAAGAGAGTAGCAGCGAGTCTGTTGATGAAGTAATTTTTGACCTTGTCGAAGAAGAGTTTGACAAGTATTTGGAAAAATACAGGGAAAAGAAATACGAATATACTCGTAACACCGAAAGTTATAAGGAAGAAAATTACAGGCAGAAACTTGCCATCATCGAGGAATTGAAGGACTTGATTAAGGAAGAGGAAGATTTGAATCTCACCTTCCAGAAATTCCACGATATACAGAATCGCTGGAAAGAAATCGCGCAAGTGCCTCAAAATTATGTTAAAGATCTTTGGGATACATGGCATTATAATGTAGAGAAATTCTACGATTATGTGAAGATCAACAAGGAATTGCGTGATTTGGATCTTCGTCGCAATCTGGAAGCCAAAAACTTACTTATACGTAAGGCAGAGGCGTTGCTGGAACATCCGTCGGTTGTCGAAGCCTTTGCGCAACTGCAACAATATCACGATACATGGCGCGAAATTGGACCCGTGCCGAGAGACCAGAGAGAGCAAATCTGGGAACGTTTCAAAGAAGCGTCGTATAAACTCAACAGAAAACATCAGGCATACTTCGACCAACTGAAACAGGAACGTCAGATCAATGTGCAAATGAAAATCGATTTGTGCGAACGAATCGAAAAATTAAATCAGAAAAACCCCAAATCAGTGAAGGAGTGGCAAAAAGCCTTCAACGAACTGTCGAACATATTCGACGAATGGAAAGCAATCGGGTTTGTTCCCAAAAAGGAAAACACCGAACTTTATGCACGTCTGCGAAAAGGACGTGACGAATTTTTCTCCAAGCGGCGTGCTTATTATAAAGCGCAAAAGCAGATAGCAATGGCTAATTTCAAGCTGAAAAAAGAATTATGCGAAAAAGCAAAAGCCATTAGCAACAGCGAAGATTGGCAGACAACAGCAGACGCTCTCATCAAATTGCAAAAACAATGGAGACAAATAGGTCCTGTTCCCCACAAACTTTCCGTAGCGCTGTGGGTAGAATTTAGAGACGCTTGCGACACTTTTTTCAATCGTAAAATCGAGCATCAAAAGATGTTATCCGAACAATATGCCGTCAATCTAAAAGAAAAGGAAGCGTTGATCGTCGAACTCAAAAATTTTGTTCTAAGCAAAAACGAATCCAAAAACATTGACGCTCTGAAGCAATTCCGTCAACGCTGGAATAATATTGGTTTTGTTCCTATCAAAGAAAAGGAGAGACTCCAGCAAAAATTCTACGCTGTGCTGGATGAAAAATACAGACAACTGAAAATCTCCGATGCTCAACGCAAAATCATACGGATGAAAGAGAGATTCGAATCGTCGGGACACAAGTTTGACTCGAACAGAGTGGTGAACAGCGAACGTGAACGGTTATTTAATCGTATCATGCAATTAGAGAACGAAATATCCCTGTTGGATAATAACGTAGGATTTTTTGCAAGTTCGAAAAATGCCGATTCGATGATCGCCGACGTACGTAAGAAAATCAGCAAGGCAAAAGAGGAGATCCGCAAAATGGAAGAACAGATAAAATTGATAGACAAAGAATTTGAATAAAAAGTACAGTTCGAATATGCAGAGTCAAACAACAAAATATATTTTTGTCACCGGCGGAGTAACTTCGTCGTTGGGTAAAGGTATCATATCCGCATCGTTGGCCAAACTGCTACAGGCACGCGGCTATAGCGTTACGATACAAAAACTCGACCCGTATCTCAATGTCGATCCGGGAACACTAAACCCTTATGAACATGGAGAATGTTATGTCACCGAAGACGGAGCCGAAACCGATTTGGATTTGGGACACTACGAACGTTTCCTGAATATCCACACCACTCAAGCCAACAACGTTACGACCGGAAGAATCTACCAGTCAGTGATAAACAAAGAACGTAAAGGCGAATTTCTCGGCAAAACCGTTCAAGTCATTCCGCATGTTACCGACGAAATAAAATACCGGATAAAACTTCTCGGCTCGAAAAACAAATTCGACGTAGTGATTACAGAAATCGGTGGAACAGTGGGCGATATCGAATCGTTGCCTTATATCGAATCGGTCAGACAGTTAAAATACGAACTCGGCTCAAGTAACTCATTAGTAATACATCTCACTCTGGTGCCTTATCTTGCAGCTGCCGGCGAATTGAAGACAAAGCCTACCCAACACTCCGTCAAATCATTGTTGGAAGCAGGAGTTCAGCCCGATATACTCGTGTTGCGTACCGAAAAAAGTCTTGGCGAAGATATTCGTAACAAAGTTGCAAGGTTTTGCAATGTCGAACCCGATTGCGTAATCGAATCCATTGACGTTTCGTCGATATACGAAGTCCCGATTCTCATGCAGAAAGAAGGATTAGACCGTACTGTTTTGCGAAAACTGGGATATTCGACAAAAGAAACGGCAAAAATCGAGATGAACGAATGGATTGATTTTGTCTCAAAGCTGAAACAGCCCGACGACGAAGTGCTGATTTTACTTGTCGGCAAATACACTTCGTTGCCCGACGCCTACAAGTCAATATCCGAAGCGTTTATACATGCCGGAGCAGCCAACAGAGTTAAAATCAAACTGAAAATGCTCAATTCGGAATCGATTACTCCCGAAAACGTAAACGACTTGTTAAGCGAGGTTCAGGGCGTTGTCGTCGCTCCCGGATTTGGAGAACGTGGAGTGGACGGGAAAATCAGCGCAGTGAAATATGCACGAGAAAACAACGTTCCATTTTTAGGAATATGTCTGGGAATGCAGTGCGCTGTGATTGAATTTTCGCGTAACATATTGGGATTGAAGGATGCGCACACTACCGAAATAAACATACAGACACCTTTTCCCGTCATCGATTTGATGGAAGAACAAAAATACGTGACCGACAAGGGCGGAACAATGCGTCTGGGCGCCTATCCCTGCGTCCTGAACGAAGGAACAAGGACGTTCGACGCGTATCAATCCGGTGAAATATCCGAACGACACCGGCATCGTTACGAATTAAATAACAAATATTTGCCTGCACTGGAAAAAAACGGCATGATAGCGGCGGGTCGCAATCTTGCAACTAATCTTGTTGAAATTGTTGAAATCCCTTCGCACGAATGGTTTGTCGGGGTACAGTTTCATCCCGAATACAAGAGTACAGTTCTTAACCCACATCCGCTTTTCGTGTCTTTCGTCAAAGCGGCAATGAAACAAAAACAAAATCCTGTAAAAAAATCAGATTGAAACATTATTAAAGATTAAAAATTATTAAGAAATAAACAGATGGATAAAAACACCGGTATCGGACTTTTGTTGATTGCGCTCATATTTGGAGGTTATATGTGGTGGAGTTCCAAAACAACGGAAGCATATAATAAAGAACGTCAAAGAATACAGGATTCGTTAAGGAAAATCGCGCCTGTCGTACATGAAACGCCAAAACAGGCGGAAATACAATCAGACAGCCTGCAACAGGCACGTTTAAAGAATATTGCAGTCGAAAATCTCGGTGCGTTGATGGCTTCGTCGCTCGAAGGAAAGGAAGAATTTTATACTGTCGAAAACGACAAACTTATTGTTACATTTTCGAACAAAGGCGGTCGTATCTGGTCGGTCGAATTTAAAGATTATCAAAATTATAACGATTTCAAAGAAAACAAAAAACGCCCGCTGAAAATGTTTTATGGCGACGCTAACACCTTTTCGCTGAAACTGTTTACAAATACTCAGGACATACAAACCGGAAATTTCTATTTCGAATCTCAAATTCAGGAACATAATCAACAGGTAACTTCCGATTCGTTGAAAGCGCCGTTCCGTCTGTACGCCGATTCCGTTTCGTACATCGAATTCGTATACACGTTTTACAAAGACAAATACAATGTGGGACTGAACGTTAATTTCGTGGGAATGGACAAACATGTCGATCCAAGAGTTACGACTGTGGACGTCAATTGGAAACTCAACTTTTCGCAACAGGAAAAAGGTTTTTCAAACGAAAATACTTACACCAACATTGCTTACAAATATCCGGGAGAAACGTCGATTGAAGATATTAACGGCTCGAAAAATTCTGTTACCGAAGATGTTAAAACCAAACTGGAATGGATAAACTTCAAACAGCATTTCTTTTCGGCTATCATCTATACCAACGGCTCAATCAACAATAAACTGAGTTTTGTGTCATACGATGAAAAAAATCCCGAAAAACTGCTGAAAACAATCGAAGCAAATTTTCAATTGGAACTCAATAATAAGAAAAACGGCAGTATTCCACTGTCATTTTATTTTTTGCCAAATCATTTCAGTACATTGCGTTCGTATGGTCATTCGTTCGAGAGAATCATCCCTTTGGGAGGTTCGATTATCGGAATCATCAACCGTCTGATAGTTATTCCCGTAGTTAATTTCTTGCAAAACTATATTGGTAGTTTCGGTTTGGTTATCTTGCTCCTAACTCTTATTATCAAGATATTGCTGGCGCCCTTAACATGGAAATCATTTCTTTCGTCGGCAAAAATGAAAGTTTTGAAACCGGAAGTCGATAAAATCGGCGCCAAATATCCCGATTCTAAGGATGCAATGAAAAAACAGCAGGAAATCATGGCTCTATACAAAAAGACAGGCGTAAGTATGTTTGGTGGCTGTTTACCAATGCTTTTACAGTTTCCGATACTGTTTGCACTGTTCCGTTTTTTCCCTTCGTCGTTCGAATTGCGGCAAAAGAATTTCCTCTGGGCCGACGACCTTTCGGCTTACGATTCGGTCTATGACTTGCCGTTTTCGATACCGTTCTACGGCAGTCACGTGAGTATGTTCACTTTATTGATGGCGGTAGCAATGATACTTTCGTCGAAAATAATGATGTCGCAACAAGGCGGCCTCAACGCACAGATGAAGCAGATGAACGTGATGATGACATATATCATGCCGATTTTCATGCTCGCATTCTTCAACAATTATGCAAGCGGGCTGACATATTACTATTTCCTGTCGAGCATTATCACTCTGATACAGAACCTGATTATACGCAAATACTTTGTCGATGAAGAAGCGTTGCTGAAACAGTTGAATGCGAAAGCAGCCAAACATAAAAGTAATCCGAAAAAGAAAAAAATGTCGTTCACCGAGCGTTTGATGCAGAAACAAAGAGAATTGGAACGCTCTCAAAAACAACAGGCTAAAAACAGGAAAAAGAGATAATTATGATTTCAAGCGATGTTAAATAAAAAAGGTATAACGGTTAATAATAAAATGCTTTCCCTGCGCGACAAGCCTTGCAAGGACGATGCTTTATTAACCGTATACTTTAGCATACAGACTGTTAGTCCTAAACAAAAGAAGTAATGGCAAAAATCGGGATAAAAGAAGTAATAGCCAAGTACAATCAGATATTGGATGATTTGGAAAAGAAAATATATTATCCTGTTTATCTTCTTATGGGCGAGGAACCTTATTATATCGACAAGATATCGGAATATATCGCCGACAATGTTCTCGACAAATCCGAAAGAGAATTTAACCGGTTGATACTGTATGGTATAGATACCGATGCCCGATCGATAATCTATGCCGCTTCACGTCCTCCGATGATGGCGAGTTATCAACTTGTGATTGTGAAAGAAGCGCAAAATCTCAGTTCCGACGACATTGAAAACATGGAATCGTATCTGACATCTCCGCTTGCGACAACAATTCTGGTTTTGTGCTTCAAAAACAAATCCATCGACAAACGGACAAAAGCATACAAGGCGATCGAAAAAAAAGGCGTCATTCTGGAGACAGCAAAACTGTACGACAACGAAATCGTCACATGGACAACAAATTATCTCCGAAAAAAAGGCGCTGCAATCAGTCCTTCGGCGGCGGCGATACTTGCCGACCATATCGGCGCCGATTTAAGCAGAATCGTTAACGAACTCGACAAACTGTTTATCCTGTTGCCCGAAAACAACAAGACAATCACTGACGAGCATATCGAAAAAAACATCGGTATAAGCAAGGAATACAACGTCTTTGCCTTAGGCACTGCTGTTTTGTCGAAAAATACGCTTGTAGCAAACCGGATCATCAACTATTATGCCAAAAACCCCAACAATAACCCGATGATACTGATTATTTCGTCGCTGTTTTCGCAGTTTTTGCGGGTATTGAAATATCATGTAATCAAGCGCAACAACTGGGGCATACAAAATAAAGACATTGCCGCTCAACTCGGAGTAATACCTTTCTTTCTGAAAGATTACGAAGCGGCAGCAACAAAATATCCGATATTGAAAGTCGTTCAAATCATTGAACTACTGCGGGAATACGATATGAAAAGCAAAGGTTGGAACAGTCCCGGAACTCCGGATTCCGAACTGCTCAAAGAACTTGTTTTTAAAATAATGCATTAAAAAACTTTAAAAGAATGAAAATAAAAATATTGGAAAAAGATTCTACAGTATTCGGTTTAATTTTGTCGATAGCCTTGCCGCTGATACTTTTTGCGATTGTCTATCTGGTGAAATTTCACGATTACGGTTATTCTAACGTCTGGTTGATTCCACAAATCAGGAAAAGCATTCCGAAAATTGTCAGTCTTTGCATTTTCCCGAACGGACTGATATTTTACGGTTATATACTTGGAAACCGGCTGAGAACGATGCGGGGAATGTTAAGCGGGACAATGATTTTAGCATTATTTGCAGCGGTTTTATTTTTTATTTTATAACTTTGCGCCAATATTTTTGTACAATGAAACGATTTTTATTGATACCGGTTCTGTTTTTGGCGACTTTGGCAACAGTCGAAGCCGCAAAATTGAAAAATGAAATACCGGGAATATGGAGTGTGCTGAAAGTTGAAACAACAGACCAAAACCTTAATGCGATGTTTAAAGACAGCGATTTTTCGAAATTGCTTGTAGAATTTACAAAAACCGGCACTGTTTTGATTTTGGGGAAAGATACCGAAACCAAATACCGTGTCGAAGGAAACAAAGTGGTATTGTCGGGAGGCATGATAAAAGACATGCCGAAAGCCGAAGTGAAAGCAAGCATCAAATCCGACAATCTCACGCTCAACCTGCCGGCAGATCTGGTGAAACAAATTCTGCTGACAGCCAAAGACACGTATGTCAAATCGGGAGGTGAAGTTTTTATCGCCAAAATGATAGAAAGTATTGCCACGACATACAGTATCGAAGCGGTAATAACATTAAAGCGTAAATAATTGTGGCAAACAGTCCCGACAAAGTGAAATTACTTATCAACCCGGTCAAGCGAGGACGGGTCGAAGCAGGATGCGACGAAGCCGGACGGGGATGTCTTGCCGGACCGGTGTATGCCGCAGCGGTTATCCTGCCGGAAAATTTCTTTCATCCCGACCTCAACGATTCGAAACAGGTCAAAAAAACCACACGCGACAAACTGAGAAAATATATCGAAGAAAACGCTGTCAGTTATGCCGTCGCCTGTGTGGACAACAAAGAGATCGACAAAATCAACATATTAAAAGCTTCCATAGTCGCAATGCACCGTGCTTTGGATGCTTTGCCGTTGAAACCCGAATTTATTCTGGTCGATGGAAACAAATTTTTTCCCTATAAAAATATTCCGCATATTTGCGCCATCAAAGGCGATTCGACTTATGCGGCGATAGCGGCAGCTTCGATTTTGGCAAAAACATACCGTGACGAATATATGATGAAAATTGCAGACGAATATCCCGAATATATGTGGAATGTAAATAAGGGATATCCAACAAAACAGCATCGTGAGATTATTGATAACGCAGGAATTACGCCATATCATCGTAAAACTTTTGTGAAAATAAGCGAGAACAGACAACTGAAACTGTTTAACTGAATATTTTGAAGGAAATAAAATTTTGAACATTTGAGATTTTGCTTTGTTCTAACAAGAAGTAAGGTTTAAAGATATAGCACGTATTGAGTCAAAATTAGCGTGTGGCACGATTTTTGCGGTAGAAAATAGTAGAATTAAAAATGTATATTAAGTTGTATCTTTGATCTGAAAAATTGAGATTACAAAAATGAATAAAAATTAGAAAGACATGAAAGCAAGTCAGTTTGATAAAGACCTATTGGAATTGGAGGGCAGTCTGACCCGTTTTGCATACAGTTTGACTTCCAATGAGAATGATGCGAAAGATTTAGTTCAGGAAACTTTTCTGAGGGCTCTGACCTATAGAGAACAGTATGAGGAAGATACTAATCTTAGAGCATGGGCATTCGCGATAATGAGAAATACGTTTATCAACAATTACCGTAAAAGCATTAAACATGCGACAACCTTCGATTCGAGCGATAATCAATTTCTTATCAATAGCCGTCCCGATGAAATAACTCCGGAATCATCATTTTCGGCTAACGAAATCAACAGCAAAATTGATTCTTTAGACCCGGAATTTCGCATCCCGTTCAAAATGCATACTTCCGGATATAAATATAAGGAAATAGCAGATTCTTTGAACCTGAAAATCGGAACTGTTAAAAGCAGAATTTTCTTCTCAAGACAAAAATTGATGGATGGCTTGAAAGATTACGACAGAGACAGATAAGATTCCTGTCTGCAAGTTAGGGCTCTTGTTGGTTATAATTATCTATTTTCGGTTCAAAAGACCCGTAAAAACAATATCTTTGGAAACGGTTATCAAGTTTCGGCACTGTTTCGTGAGATACTCGCATCATTATTTCTCTGTAATAATAATCAACTGTTTGTATAATGTGTGATTTCCGAAAAAACGCCAGCCATAGAGGCGATTTCGCTGGTCTCAAACGAACTGCTTCTCCGTGCCTTTCGTTACCAAACTTTCTATCACCTCCCGACTGCCCGAATTTTGGAAACGGGCAAAGGCTCTGATATGTTCTTCATGTTTCTGTCATGTCATTATCATCCCATGCGAAGCTTTCGGGTTCTATATTGAATCGTGCTTCAGCATCGCTTTTTTTTACATGAACAGGATTGGCTCATGTTCGCGTGCCCAATAGTAAAATCGCATTCCTAATAATATTAATTTACTGTAAAGAATAAAAATCTTTTGTCACAAATTTATAATCATCGGAATAAGTATTTCCGGTTCTGACGGTCAATGAATGTTCTTCCGCAGGTTGCGACGTGTAGCCGAGTTCCAGAATTATTCTGTTTACTGGCTTTGTTTCAGTTGGTTTCACATTCAATCGTCTTAACGGGAACAGTTTTTTACCGGCGGCAATGTCGATGATTGCACTGGCTTTATCTGCGGGAACAATCATGGCGAAACGTCCGTTGTCGTGCAGCATTCGGTGTACACAATCTATCAAATCGCGAAAAGGCAAACTGTCGTTGTGACGAGCGACATTTCTTTTGCTGTCCTGCGATTTCAACGACTTTTCGAAATATGGAGGATTACAGATTATCAAATCAAAACCTTTAAGATTTTGTGTAAATGTCCGGATATCAGCATTTACAACAGTAATTCTTTCACTCCATCCGGACGACGATATGTTTTCGGACGCCTGTTCGCAAGCGGTTTCATCTATTTCGCAGGCAGTTATCTTTGCGTCGGGAATTTTCTGCGCCATCATGAGAGCCAGCAATCCGGTGCCGGTTCCTATGTCAAGCACATTTTTTTCCGAACTGCTTACCGCCGTCCAAGCGCCAAGCAGGACACTGTCCACGCCAACTTTCATCGCCGTTTTATCCTGTCTGACAGTAAATTGCCTAAACCTGAAATAATCGTTCGACATCTTTTACATTCAAATAATACTTTGCAACGCCTCCTCACATTTCTCTCTGTCGAACGAAAACAGCACTGTCGGTTTTTGTCCTGTTTTCCTGTGATATTCATCCAATTTTATCAGGTATCCCGTTGACAGTATCTTACGCTGAAAATTACGCCGGTCCAATTCTTTGCCGAGTATTGTTTCGTAGATAATCCGCAAATCGGACAAAGGAAATTTTTCGGGCAAAAGTTTGTAGCCTATCGGGATTACATCCATTTGTGTCCGGATAGTCGCCAATGCCTTTTCGATGATACTGTTATGGTCGGAATACAGCAAAGGGATTTCGTTAATGTTGAACCAACGGAGTTCTTCACTGGTATTTGCACGAATATTTACTCGCGAATATTCGACCAAAGCGCAATACCCAACGCTGACAAAACGTTGTGCCATCCAATGGTTTACATCGGTAAGCCCCATTTTGGCCATAATATCCCTGTGTTCTTTTGCATTTGGACGTAATGTACTGCCAAATGCGTGGAACTGATATAGATAGATATTGTCCAACCCTGTTCTTTTTTTAAGGACACGACATGCAGCGGCATCCATATCTTCTTCTTTCATGATGAACCCCACCGGTAACATCCATTTATGGAAGAAATTAAACTTACTTAATAACACTTTCAACATCCTGTCGTGGAATCCGAACATTACACAATCGACGGAAATTCCTTGCTGATAAATCGTTTCATTGTACATTAATTTATCTATAATATTTCTCTTTTTCATATTTAATTCTTTTTTTAAACTGCAAAATTAGATAAAAAGTTTATATTTTATATCATTTTCAGAAAAAATATTTATTAACAGAATTTGCTATAGACCATATTTATTTATATATAAAAAACATTGATTTGACTTATGTCAATTAATGGTGTAACTTTGCAGAAATTTTTTTAACATGTTATTTTAAATACTGTTATGTTAGATAATGAAATAAAACAACAATTGCAAAGTATCTTTGCCAGATTGCAATCCAAATATGTGCTGGATGCAACAATTCCCGTAATACACGAGTCGCGGGACGAATTTATTGATTTTTTAAGCGATGTGGCTGCAAGTTCCGGCAATATCGAATGCCGAATAAGCGAAGGAACGCAGTTAGCGTTTTCGTTGCTGAAAGACGGCAAAATTACAGGTATCCGTTTTCGTGGAATCCCTAATGGTCACGAATTTACGTCGCTGATACTTGCGATTCTTAACAGCGACGGTCAGGGAAAAAACATTCCCGACGAGGCTTTGATCGATAGTGTGAAAGCCTTGAAAGGCAAGATCAATCTCACAACTTATGTTTCACTGACGTGCACCAATTGCCCCGATATTGTTCAATCGTTGAACATTATGGCTTTGTACAACGACAATATCTCTCACGAAATGGTTGACGGCGCATTGTATCAGGACGAAGCTAATGCCTTGAATATCCAGGCTGTACCTTCGGTTTTCGCCGACGGGCAACTGTTACACGTCGGCAGGTCGAACTTCGGTGAATTGCTCGAAAAACTTCATACTCATTATGGTTCCGAAGTACAGGCAAATCAGACCGAAATCAAACCGTACGACGTGATTGTTGTCGGCGGTGGACCGACAGGTACATCCGCAGCAATCTATTCGGCACGCAAAGGATTGAAAATCGCCGTATTAGCCGAAAGAACAGGCGGACAAGTAAACGATACCGTCGGAATCGAAAACCTGATTTCGGTACCTTATATCACAGGCGCTCAACTCGCCAATCAGTTAAAGACACACGCTCAACGTTATTCTATCGATTTGCTGGAACATCGACGTGTCGAAAAAATCACTATCGAAGACAACGAAAAGATCGTATGGATTTCGACAGGCGAAAGATATACGGCTTCGTCGATTATCGTTGCCACCGGTGCAAGTTGGCGAAAACTCAATGTTCCGGGCGAATCGGAACATATCGGACGCGGCGTTGCTTTCTGTCCACATTGCGACGGTCCGTTCTATAAAGGGAAGCATGTCGCTGTCGTCGGTGGCGGAAATTCGGGCATCGAAGCGGCAATCGACCTTTCGGGAATATGTTCGAAAGTGACAGTACTCGAATTTGCCGATCAACTTAGAGCCGACACTGTTTTGCAAAACAACGCCAAAAGTCGTGATAATATCGAAATCATAGTAAGCGCACAGACAACGGAAGTCATCGGAAACGGCGAAAAAGTGACGGGAATACGTGTAAAAGACCGCAAAACGGGTACGGAAAACGTAATCGACCTCGACGGGATATTTGTCCAGATAGGATTAATGGCTAATAGCGGCGTTGTTAAGGATATAGTGAACACAAACAGAATGGGTGAAATCGAAATCGACGCACACTGTCGCACAAACAGACAGGGAATCTATGCCGCTGGCGACGTTACGAACATCCCGTACAAACAGATTGTAATCTCAATGGGCGAAGGAGCCAAAGCAGCGTTAAGCGCATTCGAAGATCGTATTCGAGGTATTTAAATGATATGGTAATTAATGAGGTATAACAAAAAAATGTTACTCTGTCCCCCCCTTCCGTCATTGTGAAGTATGCACGTCATTGTAGAAAGCGTAGCAACGAAGCAATCCAAGTTATTATCAGCGATTTCCGGATTGCTTCGTGCTTCGCAATGACGACGCTACAATTTGAAATATGTTCCATTTATACTTTATCGTTCATCATTCATCGATCCTATAAGATCATTATAAAGTCCCTATAAGCTCCCTATAAGCTCGTTTTATTCCGTATTGATGGAAAATCCATCACACAATTGATATCTCATTTCTTCCAAAAACAGGATAACGCCATGCTCCATCGCTGCGGTAG
>JAITKY010000230.1 GCA_031278135.1 Prevotellaceae bacterium
AACATACGTTCTACCCGGACAAAGCGCCGGAAATAACCGTTTCGCCGGAAAAGGTCTGCAAATCATGCTGGTGTGGAATCATTGAGGTTCTTGGGGATAAATCCCGCCTTCGCACTTTCGAGACTGTCATTATTCTGCACGCTACATACGAAGAATATTTTGATTTTCAACCATTGTCATTCTTTTTTTGTTATATCGGAAAAAATTATGACCTTTGCCATTGCTATTTGGCAGTAAAAAGGAGCATTAATGACAGGTAAAGACGTAAAAATTAATAATATAATACAATGAAAGTAGAAGAAATAATGTCGCGACTTGAGTCGAAGTACGCTCATGAGAAAGAATATCTGCAAGCGGTACGCGAAGTACTTGAATCGATTGAAGACATTTATAATCAGCATCCTGAATTTGAGAAAGCAAAAGTCATCGAAAGGATTGTTGAGCCTGACCGGATATTCACCTTCAAAGTCCCGTGGCAGGACGACAGAGGCGTAATTTACATAAACACAGGCTATAGAGTGCAGTTTAACAATGCGATAGGACCATACAAGGGCGGGTTCAGGTTTCACTCGTCGGTGACGCTATCGACATTGAAGTTTTTAGGCTTCGAGCAGACTTTTAAGAACGCTCTCACAACCTTGCCAATGGGCGGAGCAAAAGGCGGGTCGGACTTCAATCCGAGAGGTAAATCCGACACCGAAGTGATGCGTTTCTGTCAGGCCTTTATCACCGAATTGTGGCGACATATCGGTCCCGATACCGACGTACCTGCTGGAGATATCGGCGTCGGCTCACGGGAAATCGGTTACATGTACGGCTGGTACAGAAAACTCGCACGCGAAAATACGGGAGTATTGACAGGCAAGGGAATGACCTGGGGCGGCTCGCTCATTCGTCCCGAAGCAACCGGATTCGGAGGCGTTTATTTCGTCGAACATATCCTGCAACGACAGGGATTAAGTATTAAAGATAAGACAGTTGTCATATCGGGATTTGGGAATGTAGCATGGGGAGCGGCGCTGAAAGCCGTCGAACTCGGAGCGAAAGTCATTGCAATCTCCGGTCCCGACGGATATATTTACGACAGGACGGGCTTGAACAAAGCGAAAATAGATTATATGCTCTATCTTCGTGCTACTTGCAACGATGTCGTACAGCCGTATGCCGAAGAATTTCCCGAAGCTGTATTTTTCGAAGGACGGAAGCCATGGGAACTGAAATGCGACATAGCGCTACCTTGTGCAATACAAAACGAACTCAATGGCGACGATGCACGTCAACTCATTGATAACGGCGTAATTTGCGTAGCCGAAATATCGAACATGGGTTGTACGCCCGAAGCCATTGCATTGTTTATCAATGAAAAGAAACTGTTTGCTCCGGGTAAGGCGGTCAATGCGGGAGGCGTGTCGGTGTCGGGACTCGAAATGACACAGAACGCAATGAAACTGAACTGGACAAAAGAAGAAGTCGATGACAAATTAAAATTGATTATGAGCAATATCCACGAATCGTGTGTGAAATATGGACTTCAACCCGACGGATACGTGGATTATGTTAAAGGCGCCAACATTGCCGGATTTATGAAGGTAGCGCAGGCTGTCCTTGAACAGGGCTTGTGCTAAGACAAAAACGGTTTGTATATGGGCAATTTTGATGAAATACTTTGCAGACTAATCCGGAACAACAGGAGAGTTATTATCCCTGATATAGGGGCATTTATAACTAATTCGCCCGACGAAAACACTGTATTTTCACCACTATTGAAACATAACGACGGTTTTTTGGAAAACGAAATGCAAAAGAAAGGTATCGCTAATCCTGCGAATTTTTTACGGGAATTTGCCGAAAATGTTATCTCTGTGATAGAAAGCGGACAACATTACCGTATCGCAGGATTAGGATATTTTTTTAAGGATGGAAGTATCAGATTTGTGTTCGAAACAACAGACGAGTTCGACGTTTACGAACATTCCGACGATATTTACATATCCGACAAAAAAAGAAATAAAAACCGTGCACGACTTGTTTGGAGTTTGATATTCCTGTGTTTGTTTGCTGCTGTTATTGTTGTCGTTGTCAGAATACATGCTTCGAACGACTTGTTGAATATATTCGGTTCCCGTACAAAAAAACCTGATAAACAGTTTGTAATCACCGACGAAGCCGGCAATGAAAACAATAACCGGCATTTGTCTCCACAAATGAAATATTATCACGTTATTGTTGCCTGTTTTGAGGAAAGGGACAAAGCTGAAAATTTTGTTCTGCAATGCAGGAAAATGGGATACGACAAGGCTGAAATACTTTCGTTTATCGGTGTTTTTTATCCTGTTTCAATAGGCAAATTCGCATCACCCGACGAAGCAATAAACAAAAAGCAGGAATACGACAAAATATTCGGAGAAAATTCTCTGATTATTAATCAGAATTTTCTGAATTAAAGAATGAATCAGAAGGTCTCTGTCGGTTTTATTCAATATCAGCGTTGTACAGTGTAGATACGTTGCATGCAACGTATTCTCGACGACTTGTGCAACGTCCACATAACCAGCCCGGACATCCGGACACACTCCGTCCCGATTCGGGACAATCAGCCCTGACATCCGGACACACCGTCCCGATTCGGGACAATCAGCCCCGACATCATGCTTTTATAAAAATCATAATAAATTCAATATCATCAAAAACGTAAAGTTCGTTCGGTAATCTGCCCATCATATTTTCAAGTTCAGTGCGATTCCATATCAATTCCAGCGTGTTACCTAATATAACGGATTTTGGTTTGTTAAAACCATGCAACACACCTAATTGGCATAATATTTTGTAGTGTTTAGTTACTACGATTCAAGTAAACACTTGATATATAATATCTTATACCACAGATTG
>JAITKY010000025.1 GCA_031278135.1 Prevotellaceae bacterium
TATATGATTTATCATTTTTATTATCTTTTTAATTTTCTATCTTTTTATTTAAAATATTTTCTTGTTTTTTTGCACTTCCGAGAACAAAAAACAGGTAAACGCGGTAAATTATGCAAAAAAAAAATCTACGCTATAAATTTTACTATCGAAGCAGTCAGTTTCTGTCCGGACTTGGTTGTTTCCGTCTTCGGCAATACAAAAAAGCGGATATTTCTCATTTTTGTTTGTTCATTTGTTCATTTAATCCATGTTTTCAGAAAAAAAATGATGGGATAAATACCTTGTCAATAAAATGTTTACGACAGAGAGTAAAGTTTAATACATTTGGTATAAATATTTTTCATTACATTTGCATCTGGAAATGTAAGAATAATGCAGCAAGATAATTTAGTAATAGTAGAATCTCCGGCTAAAGCCAAAACGATAGAGAAATTTTTAGGGAACAAGTTTCTTGTAAAATCGAGTTATGGTCATATCCGGGATTTGGTAAAGAAAGGTTTAGGTGTTGATATAGAGAATAATTACAAGCCTGAATATGTAATATCTGACGATAAGCACGCCGTTGTCAAAGACCTCAAAAAGCTCAGTAAGGAAGCGAAACACGTCTGGTTGGCTTCCGACGAAGACCGCGAAGGAGAAGCCATAGCCTGGCATTTGCAGGAGACTTTGGGATTGGATAAAAGTAAAACCAACAGGATTGTTTTTCACGAGATTACAAAGAATGCTATTCAAAACGCCATAAATAACCCGCGGAGTATTGATATTAATTTAGTCGATGCACAGCAAGCACGCAGGGTTTTAGACCGTTTAGTAGGATTCGAAGTGTCGCCGATTTTGTGGAAAAAAGTTAAACCGGCGTTATCTGCGGGCAGAGTTCAGTCTGTAGCAGTACGGTTAATCGTTGAGAGAGAGCGAGAAATAATCGGATTTAAGTCCGAATCGTTTTATCGTATTTACGCTGTTTTCAATCCCGATTCGACAGATGAGAAATTTTCTTTGGAAGCAGAGTTGAACGTTAAGTTCAAGACACTCAAAGAAACCGAAGATTTTTTGAAACATTGCATGTCGGCAAAATTCACGATTTCGGGAATCGAGAAAAAACCTGCCAAAAAGTCACCTTCACCGCCGTTTACAACTTCGACATTGCAACAGGAGGCTTCGAGAAAATTCGGCTTTTCGGTCGGACAGACCATGTCGATAGCACAGCGTCTGTACGAAGCGGGAAAGATAACGTACATGAGGACAGACTCTACCAATTTGTCGTCGTTTGCCATTGAAGCGGCAAAAAACACAATCATAAGTCTTTACGGTGTGAAATATTCCAAAGTTCGTCAATATAAGACGAAATCGAAGGGAGCGCAGGAAGCGCACGAAGCGATACGTCCTACCGAGTTGGAAAACGCAACAGTCAGCGGGACAGCGCAGGAGAAAAAATTGTACGACTTAATCTGGAAACGCACTATCGCCTCGCAGATGAGCGATGCTTCTCTGGAAAAAACAGTTGTAACAATATCAATATCAGATAACAGCAGTAAATTTCTGGCAACAGGCGAAGTCCTCCTGTTCGATGGATTTTTGAAAGTATATATCGAATCGAGCGACGACGAAGCCGAAGACAAAGATTCCGAAGGACTTTTGCCTCCATTGAAGGAAAATCAAAAACTTGTCTATAACGAAATATCGGCAATAGAGCGTTTTACACAACATCCGGCAAGATATTCAGAAGCGAGTTTGGTGAAAAAAATGGAAGAATTAGGCATCGGGCGTCCATCGACTTATGCACCTACCGTTTCGACAATAATACAGCGCGGATACGTAACAAAAGAAGACCGTCCCGGAAAAGTAAGAGACTATTTGACAATCTCTTTGAAAAAAGGCGTTGTAAAAAAATCAAACAAACAGGAAACAACGGGAACCGAAAAAGCAAAACTGTTTCCAAGCGATATCGGTATGTTAGTCAATGATTTTCTGATAGAACATTTCAAAAATGTCATTGACTATAATTTCACTGCAAAAGTCGAAGAACAGTTTGACGAAATCGCTTCAGGCGGCTTGGAATGGACAAAAATGATAGACAAATTCTATAAACCTTTCCACAGCGATATCGAAAAGTCGAAAGAAATTTCACGTCCGGCGGCTTCCGAAAAGATACTTGGCACAGACCCAAAAACAGGGAAACAGGTTTCAGTCAGGATAGCCCGTTTTGGACCTGTCGCACAACTTGGCGCTTCCGACGACGAACAATCGGATAAACCCGTGTATGCGAGTTTGAAAAAAGGACAGTTGATAGAAAGCATTTCGTTGGAAGAAGCGTTAAAACTCTTCGATTTACCGCGTAATATCGGTCAGTACGAGGGAGTGGAAATGGTGGTTGCCATTGGACGTTTCGGACCTTATGTGAGATTCGGAAAACAGTTTGTGTCGCTTGGTAAAGACGATGATCCTTACACTGTTACAAACGAAAGAGCAATCGAACTTATCGAAGATAAACGATTGAAAGACAAAGAAAAAACGATAAAAGATTTTGGAGATATTAAAGTGTTGAACGGACGTTTCGGTCCCTACATCTTTTTCGAAGGCAATAATTACAAGTTGCACAAAGCCATAGATAAGGACAGTCTGACACGGCAAAAATGCGAGGAATTGATTGAACAGCAAGGTCGTAAACCTGCAAAAGAAAGCACGACAGGCAAAACAGTCAAATACGCCAAAAAAGAAACAACGGCGAAGAAAAAAACGGCGACAACGAAGGAACCGGCGACAAAAAAATCCACTTCCGTAAAAAAAACAAAAAAATAACTTCGATGTTACATAACAGGTATGAATGATATTTTTGAAATAGTAGCCCCCGTGAATAAGAAAAGTTTCGACATAAAATCGGATAATAAACATTTGCTTATCAACGAGATTGATTTTTCCGGGCGTGACTTGTATTCAGGCTTAAACAGTCTGTATTCGGAAAAAGTATGCCTGATTGCCAGTCGTTATGCGGGGATTTCGGACAATTTGAAAATAGCAAACATATTTTGTCACGATAAAATCGAAAAAAAAAGTCAAAAAAATGCATTAATTGCTCAAATTATATGGCATATCGTCGATAAAATCGCCAATCGAGCGGGCGAAATAATGTTAAATAATGTGAATAGAATCAAAAAGTTTCTTATAAATTTAGAGCAACCGGCAGAGCAATTAGTCTTCTATTATAGCGATATTACGAACCGTTGGTGGGTGGAAATTCGGGAAAGTTATGAAAAAAAACCATTGATAATTTCCTGTACGGAAGACGATTATAAAACTGCATGCCGGAAGGAAATACCTTTACGGTGGATTTGGTATCAGCAAAAATTGGCTAAAAAAAATTAATATTTATTAACAAAAGAAATTTAGAGTACTTGTATATGCTAAAAAAAATGTCTTACTTTGCGCTGTCTTTGAGAGTCGAAATTTGGGACGAAAAAGGCAATATTTTGAGTCGAATCGTTATGTTCTTTTTAATGCTGTATGGAGGGAGTGCGTTTTCACAAAACGAGCAAATGTTCAGTCAGACATCTTTCAACCCCGCCTTTGTCAATCCGGCGTATGCAGGAGCCGATACCGGCAAGTATTACAACGTGATTGTCATGAACAGAAACCAGATGGCGGGAATTGACATGTCGCCCGGAACGTCGGTGTTGAATATAAACGGTCCGCTGACAATAGCAGACATACCGGGCGGGGTAACCGTCACGTTTTATGACGACAGACTGGGATTTCTCAACACTCCGGCATTTAATTTGGGATATGCATACAAGCTCGAAATAGAAAAAGGTTCTTTAAGTTTAGGTTTATCTGCAGGTATATTTTTCAGCACCCTCAATTCGGAAAGTTGGCGATTGCCCGATGGCGCCGCCGATCCCGCTATCCCGACAGGGAAAGAATCGAAACGAAGTTTCGATTTGGGTCTTGGCGCTTATTACACGAACAGCAAGTTGTATGCGGGAATATCGGTGTTACACTTGGTTCGTCCGGTTTTGGTTTACGGCGATAATCCTTCGAAACTGCCTCGTAGTTATTATCTTATGGCAGGATACAGGATGCCGTTTGAAAACCCCGATTTTGAATTGAAACCCTCATTGCTGGTATTGACGGATTTAAAAAGCGCTCTTTATTCGATAAACACACTTCTATTTTACCGCAACAGATTTTGGGTAGGGTTGGATTATCGATTTAAAAGTTCGTTGGGACTGCTTGCAGGTTTAAATTTATTTCCTGAACTCAAACTGGGATATTCATACAGTTACAATACCTCGCTGTTAAGCAGATATGGAGGGAGTAATCATGAGATTATGTTGACATACAGATTTTCAGTTTATTTTGATAAAGGAAGACAAAAATATAAAAGTATAAGATATTTATAAAATTTTATGGACATGAAGAGAATAGTAACTTTATTTGCAGTTGTTATTTTTGTAACCTCGTGCGGAAACAAAGGAGGAGTAGGTGGCGGAGGTTCAAGAAGGGGATTCGAAGCGCCACCTGAAAATATGACTTTAATTCCACGAGGATCATTTGAAATGGGATCGAATGATGAAGATTTTTTATGGACAATGAATAACAGACTAAAGCGTATCACAGTCGATCAGTTCTATATGGATCTGACCGAAACAACTAATTCGGCGTACAGGGCATTTGTTTATTGGACAGCCGATTCCATTGCACGAAGGATTCTGGCTATGGCTGATGTCGAAGATTTTGCCAAAGCAGAAAACGAAGACGAAGAAGAAAGTGAGGATATGGAAGAAGTTCCGCTTAATTACAGAACGGCGATTCATCTGTCTCCAAAACAGCGAAATTATTCGGATCATTATGAACCTCTCAAAAGTGCGAACTTTTTCTATTCAAAACAGGAAGGGTTGGGACAAAAAAGAGCTATAGATGTCCGGAAATTGAGATACAAATACAAATATTATGATTTACAGCAAGCTGCAAAAGCCAGATGGGAGGTTGACGACCAAAATCCAGAGGGGCATTATGTTGGCACAGTTAAAAATCAGAATGGAGAAATTGTTGAAATTCAGGATAGAAGTTCGTTTATAATAGAAGAAAGCGTTCCCGTTTATCCCGATACCTTAGTATGGATCCGCGACTTATCTTATTCGTACAACGAACCTCATGCCAAATCATATTTCTGGCATCCCGGATTCGATAATTATCCTGTTGTCGGCGTATCGTGGAAGCAGGCTTCGGCATTTTGCCACTGGAGGTCGTATCATGCAAAAGAAAAGAGATACAGAAATCAATATCCATCTCAAGAATATCGGTTACCAATAGAAGCCGAATATGAATACGCTGCACGTGGCGGTCTTGAAGGCGGTCTTTATCCTTGGGGAAGTATGTACAATACCAACAGTAAAGGGTGTTATCTTGCGAACTTCAAACCTCAACGGGGCGATTATGCTCTTGATGGATTTGCACGCACATCGGCAGTTGCGCAATATGAGCCGAATGAATTTGGGTTGTATGACATGGCAGGCAATGTCGCCGAATGGGTTAACGATGCTTATGAGGAAGGAGCCTACAACTACACACACGATTTGGTACCGACATATCATCAGCATGTTACCAAAAAAGATAAGGCAAGCAAAAGACGCAAGGTCGTCAGAGGCGGTTCGTGGAAAGATATTTCGTATTTCCTGCAAACAGGGGCAAGAGACTATAATTATATGGACAGTGCACATTCGTATATAGGATTCAGGACTGTCAAAGACGCAGCCATCGGCATTAATAGCAGAGTAAGATAAGATATTGATAAATAACATATAAAATAAAGGTATAAGATTATGAAATTTTTAGAATCTAAGTTTATGAAACGTATAATCGCTGTGGCATACGGACTGGGAGCCTCGGTGGTTATATTGGGAGCACTATTCAAACTTATGCATTGGCCCGGTGCAGGTACAATGCTGATAACAGGTATGAGTGTGGAGGCTCTTATATTTGCCATTTCGGTGTTCGAAGCCCTTCCCAAAGAATATCATTGGGATACGGTTTTTCCCGAATTGGCGGAAGATTATGCATCCAATGATCAACGTATTTCTCAACTGCAACATCAGCAGCATGGTGGCGTCGACAATGTGAATTTTGATTTGAATATTGATGAGACGACTACGGAGGGGTTGAAAGATAATATCCGGAAATTTTCGGATTCGATGAATCAAATGTCCGGTTTGTCAAATTTAGTGTCGGCGGCATCGGATTTGGCTGGGAAAATGTATTCAACTTCGGGTTCGATCGTTGCAATAGGCGAATCGGCCGGCGCTTTGTCCGATTCGTACAGCAAAGGTGCGCAGGCTATACAACACCTTAATGAGCAGTCGAAATCGGGGCTGGAGCAAATTTATTCGGGTTACGAGTATTATCATGGACAATTGGAGACACTGGGACGCACTATGGGCGCTCTAAATTCTTCGTACGAGTTATACTTGCTGGAAGCGAACAAAGTACAGAACGATTATGTAGAATTGCATAACGAAATCCAGCAATTGGCAGGAAATATAAATATTTCGATAAGCGAAACTCAAAAACTTGGCGCTCAAATGGCAAGTTTAAATAATAATGTAGAAAACTTAAATTCCATTTACGGAAGTATGTTGACTGCAGTAAATACGGTTTTGAATAAATAAAAATTTTTACAGTATGGCTGGAGGAAAACAAACACCGAGGCAAAAAATGATCAATATGATGTATTTAGTGTTGACCGCAATGTTGGCGCTGAATGTGTCCGCCGAGATTGTTGACGCTTTTGCCAAAATAGAACGGGGTCTTGATCAGACCGTTATCATCACTAATATAAAAAACGAAAATACTTTAAAGTTTTTCGAAAACGCCGTTGCCGAACTTGGACAAAAAGCAGTGGAATGGAGAGATAAAGCCAAGATATCAAGAGATAAGACTACAGAAATCGTAAATTATGTCCGAGACCTGAAAATAGAGTTAATTAAGGTTGCCGACGGAAGCGAGTCAGCCGCCATCAAAGACGGTCGAATATATGCCGACAGCATAGACAAAAAAGACGATTTGAATGTGGCGAATCAAATTCTGCTTGGAGTAAACGATAACGGAAAAGCGTACGAACTTCATAAAAAAGTCCTCGAATATAAAGAATTTATTCTGACCAATGTGGTAGGCGACCAACCTGAAATCGAAGCGTTTATTAACGAATTGCTGGATTTTTCGAATCCCAAAAAAGGGTTGACCGATGTCAGGGATTGGGAAACGTTCACATTCAACAGCACTCCTTTGATTTCGGCGGTTGCTTTGTTGAGTAAAATACAGGTGGATATTCTCAACAGCGAAAGTTATGTGCTTGAATATCTGCGAACACGTATTGGCAAAGACGACCTCAAAATTTCGAATGTCGAAGCAGCAGTAAGCAATCCTACGGGAATGATTCTGAAAGGTTCATCGGGCGAAGCAGAAGTGTTTCTGGTTGCATTCGACGAATCAATACAGGCAGAAGCCCATGTCGGCGGACGAACAATCCAGATGAAAGGCGGCAAGGCTAAAATTCCTTTCTCGGGAACAAACATCGGTCCCACTATGGTGTCGGGCGACATAACATACCGTAACGCTTCGGGCGAAACGGAACGACGAAACTTCAAGTTTGAATATCATGTCGTCGAACCTTCGCTGGCGATTTCGCCAACCAAAATGAACGTGTTTTATCTGGGAGTTGATAATCCGGTAGATCTTTCGGTTTCGGGAGTTTCGCAAAAAGACCTCGATGTCAGCATAAGCAATGGCACTCTGTCTCCAGTAGGACAAGGCGGTTCGTACATCGTAAGACCCAAATCTTTCGGCGAATGTAATATATCGGTAACAGCAATGGTGAATGGCGAGAAAAAAGATATGGGAACAAGAAAATTCAGAATAAAACGCGTCCCGGACCCCGAACCATCGCTGCACAACATAACAGGTAAAACCGTTACAAGAGGCCAGTTGAGTTCTGTACAGGGAGTTATGGCGACAATGCGAGATTTTGATTTCGATTTATCATTCCAAGTGCTTTCGTTTGATATTGAAGTGATTCAGGATGGGTATCTTACTGCCGCATCTTCGAAGACCAACAAATTTACCGAAGAACAAAGAAAATTGATGGAAGGAGTAAAAGTTGGGTCTCGAATTTATATTAGGAATATAAAGGCTAAAGCAAACACCATAGACGATGATGTCAGAAATTTGCCTCCTATAGATTATACAGTTAGTAATTAAAACAAAAAAAGGATATTTTATGAAAAAGATTTTATTTTTTTACACATTGTTAATGTTTTTCTTCTCATATGTTTCTTTTGCACAGGATCAAATCAAAGACGAAGAAGAATGGGCGCCAATGGTTCCGAAAACGGATATTTTCGATATAAAAATAGTAGAAGAAAAAACGCCTATTGAGTATGCCGACGTAAAGGAAGAAGATGTATTATGGTCGCAATTTATCTGGCGAATAATTGATTGTAGAGAAAAATTGAACTTCCACGTATATTATCCGACAGAGGATATATTATATCGAAAAAGTCTTGCGCAAGCATTGATAGATGGTATCCGGAGCAGAAAAATTCAGGCGTATGGCGATGAAAATTTCACAACGAAGGTTACTCCAGAAAACGTGTTGGAAAAATTGGGCGCTACCGAAAAAGAAATCGAGATAGAAGACATGGACAATCCGGGAAAAATGCGTAAAACAACACAAAAAGGATTTGTGAACTGGCGATTGATGAGGGAATATAAGATTAAAGAGAAATGGTTTTTTGATAAAAAACATTCAAGATTAGATGTACGTATTATCGCTATATGCCTTGTCAGAGTGTTCAAAAAAGATTCTTCGGGAAACAATGTCGAAGCGACCGAAACCGATACGGATTTGTTGAGAGAAGAATTGTTTTGGGTTTATTTCCCCGAAGCAAGACGTGTGTTGGCGAATACAACATGTTACACAGGAAAAAATCAACAGGCAAACATATCTTTCGATGATATTTTCCAGAAACGATTTTTTTCGTCACGCATATTCCAAGCATCAAATGTCAATGATATAAAGATTTCGAATTATACTCACGGCGGTCTTGAAGCAATTTTGGAATCTGAGAGAATCAAATTCGATATGCTCAAAAAGGAAAGTGATTTATGGAGTTATTAAGGAATGGAAAATTAATATGATATAACCCTCCCGCAGGGAGGAGGATACTTTCTTAACGTATGCTTTTACTTACGGATTATCAATCACATGCCTGTTAAGTCCCGCAGGGAGAATACTTAATTAACCTGAGTTCGGGATAAAAAAAATGATTTCAGGCTAAAAATCAACGAATTGATTCTCCGCAGGAGATATATATCAATAGAAAAATGAATCATACCTCCTTTAATTGTCCGTCAGGACATTCACGGTGTATGTCCTGACGGATGGTGAAAACACTATTCCAGCACGCGATTTCGATTACGGCGGCGAAGGATTAGGTTTTCACGATGTCGATGGCAATCAAAGTGATAACAATTACAGAGGGGAAAATGGCGATCCGGAAGGCAACAATGCCGATCTCGAAGGCAATATCGGATGGACCAGTCCCGGCGAATGGCAGGTATATACCATCGAAGTGCAGGATGCCGGCTACTATGAGGTGGATGTATATTTGTCGGCAGCCGGCGATGGCGGTACATTTTCCGTATCTGTGGACGGCAACAAAAGTGAAAATACAACCGTACCTAATAACGGGAGTTGGAATGACTGGCGTTGGACTTTCGAGAGGTATCCCGAATTCAAATCGACACAACCGAAATTCTATCTGTCTGCCGGTAAACACAAGGTCAGATTTAACGTCGAAGCATCAGGATATAATTTTATGGCTCTCAAATTCACTTATGTGGGAGAATAAAAAACATCGTAAGATCCAGAACTCCTGACCCGTAGAATGTCTTATTGTTGATATATAGTTATTTATGAAAAAACATAGCGTAAAACATTATTGTCGCAAAAATAATATCGGGAATACAGTAATGTTTAATTTTATTTTTAATAATCAGCACGTTGTATTATTTGACATCTTAAAATTGCGACAGTGTAATCTGCGCCAAGTCAGGAGTTCTGAAGATTATGAATTGAGTTATAGCGTGAACTTCAGTAAAGAAATCCGCGAGAAAATCAGCAAAGTGAAGATGGTCAAGATACAGGCTCCGGCTACGGGACCGATTATCGTGGCTATTAAAAACAGTCTCAGCGGTCTGACCGACGGCACATTCAAACACCATGAAAGGAGGCTTTCAAACATCGTGAAAGGAGGCTTTCAAACACCATGGAAGGAGGCTTTCAAACACCGTGAAAGGAGGCTTTCAAACACCGTGAAAGGAGGCTTTCAAACACACCGAGTTGCGCCTTCGTATAGCAAGGGGTTATCCATATTTTCGGACAAATACTACGTAGAGACGCAAAATTTTGCGTCTCTACAAATCGCCGATATGAAAGCGATGAGATAAAAACAGGCATACAAGGACATTATATGCATTAAAATACAATATTAGAAAGTAAAACTTAATTACATCACATATATCTTCGTCTTATTAAGATATAACGACTTTAATAAAACTCATAAAGAGATTCGAAATGTCTAATACTATTTACTATTTATAATAAGGTTTCTACTCATTATTAATAAAGTCCCTTCTGGGACGATACTTTATTAACCGTAAGCTTCAGCATACGGAAGGAGCTAACAATCAGCGCCCTACATATTATTAATTAATTATTTTTTCTAAATCAATTATATGGAAAAAAGTAAAAACAGTGTTATTTTGATGATTTTGGTTTTGATTTTCGTTGCTGGTTATTTTACATTGCAACGCTATAAATGTTAAAAAGGCGTATTCGAAGGCGCAAACAAAAGCGATTTTTGGGATTCGACAATGTTTTATACCATAAGTAAATTACCCGATTTCAGGAGATTAGTTAAAATTAGTTAATCTGTTATATATTGTGACAAATAGCGTCTCGAAAAAAAGATTTAGCCGTTTTTTGTCAAATATTTGGAGAATGTTGGAGAAAACAAAATATTCACTACCTTTGCGATGAAAAATACGTAAAAAAATTATGATACAGACAATGCGTTTTTATTTGATTTTCATTTTGTTTACAGCCTTGTTGGGATGCGCTGGCAAGGGGAATGACGTTTCGCAGTACAATGTTATATGGGATACGCCAAGTGATAATTCTTTCGGTTCGATGCCTCTAGGCAACGGCGACATCGGTTTAAATGTCTGGTACGAAAAGAACGGAGACCTGCTTTTTTACATCAGTAAAGTGGATGCCTACGATTCGAACCACAAACTCCGGAAACTCGGACGTATCCGAGTCACAGCCGAACCGGCTATACCGGTCGACCGTTTCAAACA
>JAITKY010000152.1 GCA_031278135.1 Prevotellaceae bacterium
CGTGATGGATGGACAGTCAGAACGGTAGATGGCAGTTTGTCTGCCCACTATGAGTTGACGGTAGCCGTTGGTAGAGAAAAGGCTGATGTATTGTCAACTTTTGAATTTGTTGAAGAAGTGTTAAATAACAAAAATTAAAGTAGATTGAATGGCAAAACAAGCCGCAATAGAACAGGACGGGACAATTGTCGAATCGTTATCGAACGCGATGTTTCGTGTCGAACTCGACAACGGTCATTTCATAATCGCTCACATCTCCGGAAAGATGAGAATGCACTATATCAAAATCTTGCCGGGCGATAGAGTTAAAGTTGAAATGTCGCCGTACGATTTGTCCAAAGGAAGGATTTCATATAGGTATAGATAAAAAAGTTAAACAAAAAACTTGTATAAACAAGTAAAAATTAAAACGATGAAAGTAAAAGCATCAGTAAAACGACGTACAGAGGATTGCAAAATAGTAAAACGCAAAGGACGGTTATATGTCATTTGCAAAAAGAATCCTAAATTTAAAATGCGTCAAGGTTAATTTATTAAAATTGTAACGTTTAAGAAAACAATATGGCACGTATTGCAGGAGTTGATTTACCGAAAAATAAACGAGGCGAAATAGGCCTCACCTATATCTTTGGTATAGGACGGTCCACCGCACGTAAAATTCTCAACGAGGCGTCAATAGACTATAACGTCAAAGTTAAGGATTGGAACGATGAGCAGGTGACGAACATCCGTAACATAATCGGACAGAATTATAAGATTGAAGGCGAACTGCGTTCGAGTATTCAATTGAATATTAAACGTCTGATGGATATTGGCTGCTACAGAGGTATCCGTCACCGTTTGGGATTGCCCGTACGCGGACAAAGTACTAAAAACAACGCGCGTACCCGTAAGGGGAAACGTAAAACCGTTGCTAATAAAAAGAAAGCAACTAAATAGTAAGTAACGATGGCTAAAAGAACAGTTCAAAAGAAAAGAATCGTTAAAGTGGAAATATCGGGGCAGGCTCATGTCCATTCCACTTTTAACAATATTATTATTTCGATTACCAACAACGAAGGTCAGGTAATCAGTTGGTCTTCGGCAGGAATGAAGGGTTTTAAGGGTTCGAAAAAGAATACACCCTACGCCGCACAGGTTGCCGCCGAAGACTGTGCTAAAACAGCATACGATTTGGGCTTGCGCAGAGTGAAAGTCTTTGTGAAAGGTCCCGGTGCAGGCCGAGAAGCTGCTATCCGCAAAATTAATGAAAAAGGGATCGAAGTAACTGAAATAGTTGATGTTACTCCAATTCCTCATAATGGTTGTCGTCCTCCGGGTCGTCGTCGTGTATAATAAACTTTAAAAGTAAATAATAGAAATGGCAAGATATACAGGACCAAAAACAAAAATTGCGCGTAAATTCGGCGAACCGATATTCGGTTTGGACAAGTATTTTGAGCGTAAAAATTATTATCCGGGGCAACACGGATTGATGAGGAAACGCAGGAAAGTTTCCGAATACGGAAAACAGTTGCAGGAAAAGCAAAAGGTGAGATATACTTACGGATTGCTTGAACGTCAGTTCCGTAATTTGTACGAAAAAGCTTCGCATCTGAAAGGACGTAAGGGCGAAAACCTGATTATATTACTCGAAAGCAGACTGGATAATACTGTTTATCGCTTGGGCATCGCTCCCTCGCGCGCTGCTGCTCGACAGCTGGTTTCGCACTGTCATATCATGGTAAATGGACATGTGTGTAACATTCCGTCGCTTTTGTTGACATCCGGAAGTGTGGTGAGCGTTCGCGAACGGTCGAAATCACTCGAAGTGATAAAAAATTCATTGGGTTCGATACAGAAAAGCCGCTATTCGTGGCTCGAATGGGACAGTACGGAGATGTCGGCGAAGTTTCTGAATCGCCCCGACCGTACAGAAATTCCCGAAACGATTAATGAACAGTTGATTGTAGAACTTTACTCTAAATCGTAAATACAAAATATTATGGCAATATTAGCATTTCAACAGCCTGAAAAGGTTATTATGCTTAGCGCGGATAATGCGTTTAGCAAGTTTGAGTTCCGACCTCTGGAACCCGGTTACGGAATTACTATCGGAAACTCTTTGCGTCGTATTTTGCTTTCGTCGCTCGAAGGTTACGCAATAAGTTGTATAAAAATTGCAGGAGTTGATCACGAATTTACAACTATTCCCGGAGTGATCGAAAACGTTGTCGAATTTATCTTGAATCTGAAAAAAATACGGTTCAAAAAAACTATCGAAGGTGTTGACAGCGAAAAAATTACTGTGGTGGTTACAGGACAAAGCGAATTGAAAGCAGGATTGTTAAGCAATTTCCTTAATTCGTTCGAGGTTCTGAACCCGGATCAATTAATCTGCCGCATGGAGCCAACAGTTAAATTGCAGTTCGATTTAACCGTTAAAAAGGGTAGAGGATATGTCCCCGCCGAAGAAAATCGTCCCGAAGAAGCGCAATTTGGCGTTATACCAATCGATTCGATCCATACCCCAATAAAAAATGTCAAATGGACTGTCGAAAACTGGCGCGTCGAGCAAAAAACAGACTACGAAAAGTTGATCCTGGAAATTACTACCGACGGATCAATCTCTCCAAAAGAGGCTCTGAAAGAGGCTGCCAGAATCTTGATTTATCATTTTATGCTCTTTACCAGCGAAGATAAAATTATGGAAGAAAAGGAGACAAAAGTGAATGATGAAAGCGGTTATGTATATAATGATTATGACGAAGATACAGCGCAAATGAATCAGTTGATGAATACTAAACTCAGCGATATGGATTTGTCTGTCAGAGCATTGAATTGCCTGAAAACATCGGATATCGATATATTGGCCGATTTGGTGAAACTTCAAAGAAACGATTTGATGAAATTCCGCAATTTCGGTAAAAAATCGTTGACAGAATTAGATGAACTTTTAGTAAAGTATAATCTCTATTTCGGTATGGATGTTAGTAAATATAAATTAGATAAGGACAAAAAATAATGAGACATAACAAGAAATTTAATCATTTAGGCCGTACCGCAGAACACCGTAAAGCATTGCTCGCTAATATGGCATCGTCGCTGATTAAACATAAACGGATAACAACTACTGTCGCAAAGGCAAAGGCGCTACAGGTTTATATCGAACCGCTGATTACCAAGTCGAAAGTGGCGAATGACGCTGTCATTACTCCTGTCGTCAGAACGGTGGAGGTGACGAAAAAAGACGGAACGGTAGCACAGATCAACAAAACTATCAAAGTGAACTCGTCGACTCCTGCACGCCGTCTGGTTTTTAGTTATCTGAAAGACAAAGAAGCCGTTAAAGAACTGTTCGGAACTGTGGCATCGAAAGTTGCCAACCGTCCCGGCGGTTATACTCGCGTGCTGAAAACAGGTTTTCGACAGGGCGACGCCGCCGAAATGGCTATCATAGAACTCGTCGATTTTAACGAAGCCGCATTAGGCGCATCGAAGAAAAAAGATACAAAGAAATCGACACGCCGAAGCCGTCGAAAAGCAACGTTGGAGACATCGTCCGCCGATGCCGCTCCAAAACAATCAAAAGAAAAGATGGTTGCTGTCGAAGAAACTACGGCTGTCGCTGTCGAAGAAACTCCGGTCGTGGCAAAGGAAACTCCGACTGTTGCGGAAGAATCCGTAACCGAAGAAGCTGCCCTCGAACAAGGAGATACTCCCGAACAACCTCAAATTGAAAATGTTGGTAAATAAAATCTTGAATTTTTTCATGAACACCCGTGTCATTTTTTATAAATGATGCGGGTTTTTTAGTTTGTAACGCTTGATTTGCTTTCTGCTTTGTTCCTCGCAGTTCCGTTTTATGGCGTAATTATTTTATGTAGAAAATCGAATATAATCACATCATTTTCCGTATATTTTTCGTCGGTATAAGACGAAAATTATTCCGCACAGGATAATGATTGCTGGAGGAACGAGAGTATTAATCAGTATGATTTTCGTGTGATTATATGCAATTTTGGAATTATCGAGCAGTCTCATTTTGAGGATTCTGTTTTTAATTTCCATCAATCCGTTTTCGTCGGTAAGGTAATTGACTACATTCACTACAAAATCGTTGTTTCCGTAAGTATATTTGGTATGTCTGTCGTAACCCAGAGGGTAGGGGACAGGCTCGATTCCGGCTCTGTTCACATCGTTGCGGATAATATCACCGTCGGACACGACAACCATTTTGGTTTTCTTGCTTTTAGGGATAAATGTAAATCCGGGAGTATTGATATATTGTGTGACTATCCTGTTTCGGAACGGGGAATTAAATTCACCTTCGAGCAGGACAGCCACAGGCAGATAAGAGTTGTTGAAGACTTGTTGCGTAATTTTTTCGTCCACCTGCGACAGACTCACAATCAATGGAGCGTTTGTTACTTTGGCGTTTTCGGACGAATACAGCAAAAAAGTCTTTTTGACGTTAGCGTTATTTCCGACCGTGTCGATAACACCCGGATATTGAGCCCTGACGAGGTCTATACCTTTGGTAATCGGATTGTCCGTCGGCGGCCATAGCAGGGGGAAATAAGTCCATGGAGCGAAATGGAAATCGGGAGGCATTCCCGGCGGCGACACATCAATACGGATTTCTGCGCATTGCCTGTCCTGTACGACATTCGAATTGATACGCACGCCGTAGTTAAACAGTTGATCGTTAAGATTATGTTCACATACAAATCCCATAGTTACGTCGCCTCTCGAAAGGCTGTCTTCGTGAATATGCACAGCATCGACAAACCATGCCGTCCGTCCGCCGCGCATAATATACTGGTCGATAACGAATTTATCTGCTTCGGACCAGCGTTCCATCGGTTTTGCAACGACAACAGCCTTGTATTCGTCAAGTATTCCGTTTGCGCCTTCGATGACGACGGCTTCGATATCGTAGTATTCGCCAAGGCTTTCGGATATTCCCCACAAACTGTTATCGTCGAGTTCTCCGTGTCCTTCGATAAAAGCGATCTTGTCCTTGTTTGTACGGCTGATTTTTTGGATTACGTTCACGATTTCGTATTCCAGATTCTGCAAAGCGAGATTAAGATTTTCCTCGACACTGAGATTCTGGTTGGTTTTCACGAAATTAACCGGCAATTCTCGTCCTTTGTAATTCACCAGTGCTCCGGGAAAAATCATTCGTTGAGTTGCTCCGCCTTCTGCGTCGTTTTCGCGTATAGTAAGCGGGCTCAATCCTTTCTGTACGAGTTCTTTGAAGATGGCATAACGCTTTTCGTCGCTTCCTTCCGAAGGATTCCGAAATTCGTACTGAATATTTTTCCGCGAATATCGTCTCAATTCGTCTAATTTTTCACGTACCGACGACCTGAATTTTTTGATATACACAGGCATTTCCCCGTCTAAATAGATACGTAAAAAAATCACGTCGTCGAGATTTTCGACGACACGCTTACTCGGCTCCGAGACAGTATAACGTTTATCTTCAGTGAGATCTATCCGTATGCTAAGCAAGTCTGTTGCGATGCCGGACAATACCAATCCTGCCAGAAACAACAAATATGATAATATATTTTTACGTTTTAATGTCATAAACATACATCCATTCGAGCCGCAAAAATAAACAATAATTGTATTCCCTGCAAATTTTATTTTCCATATAAAAAATATCATTAAATTTGTACTCATAAAATAATTGCATAAAAATAGTGTAATATGTTGAAGATTAAAATTTTACTTACATTGCTGCTTGGATTTTCGGTAGCATCATACGCCCAGAAAGCGTCAAAAGAAAAAACTCCGCTTGTAAAAGCAGATACAGCAAAAACGGATGTTGCAAAAAAAACAAATTCCGACGATCCAAAAGCCTATAAGGAAGTGATCACTAAAGAAGCGGTTACAAATGTCGGAATGTTTAATGTACACAGGATTAAAGAACAGTTCTTTTTCGAAATCCCGGATACATTATTGAACCGAGACATACTGGTTGTCAATCGGATTGCAAAATCGGCAGCGGGTTTGCGTCCCAACGTCAATGCTTATGCGGGCGACCATATTTCCGAAAACGTAATCCGCTTCGAATTGGGGCCGTTTAACCGCATTTTTATGCGACAGATGATTTTTTCCGAAAATTCGATCGACAGCACGGATAACGGCATGTACAGAGCGGTTGTAAAGTCTAACTTACAGCCGATTGTAGCTTCATTTCAAGTAAAAGCCTTCGGAAAAGATACGGTATCAAAATCGTACATAATAGATGTAACGAGTTTTCTGCAATCCGATAATGAGATACTATATTTCAACCCGAATATTAAAAAGAATCTGTTGATCGGGGCTGTCCAGAACGACAAGTCCTATATTGCTTCTGTCAAGTCTTTTCCTGTTAATATAGAAATATATACAGTGCGTACATATTTGAAGACTGCGGCTCCCAATACGACTGCTTCCACGTTGCCGCTTACTTACGAACTGAACAGTTCGATGTTGCTTTTGCCGAAAGTCCCGATGAAATCGCGATATATGGATAGCCGTGTCGGATATTTTGCACGGAGATTTACCAGTTTTGATGCTAATCCACAGGGAATCAAATGGCAGGCGTTCATTACACGCTGGCGTCTGGAACCCAAAGACGAAGACAAAGATAAATATTTGCGAGGCGAACTCGTGGAACCGAAAAATCCAATTATTTTTTACATCGACCCCGCTACGCCGAAAAAATGGACACCATATCTGATTGCAGGAGTGAACGATTGGCAGGAAGCATTCGAACAGGCAGGGTTCAAAAATGCAATAATCGGATTGCCCGCTCCCGAAAACGATTCGACATGGAATATCAACGATGCGCGTCATAACGTCATCGTTTACAAGGCTTCATCTATTCCCAATGCGAGTGGTCCTCATGTGCACGACCCTCGTAGCGGCGAAATCATGGAAACGCACATCAACTGGTATCATAATATTATGTCTCTGTTGCATAACTGGTATATGATTCAGACGGGTGCAGTGGATCCCAGAGCGCACAAAATGCAGTTCGACGATGAACTGATGGGACAACTGATCCGCTTTGTGTCGTCGCACGAAGTAGGGCATACTTTGGGATTGCGGCATAATTTCGGCTCAAGTTCGACTGTTCCGGTAGAGAAGTTGAGAGACAAAAACTATGTCGAAAAATATGGTCACACACCTTCGATAATGGATTATGCCCGTTTCAATTACATCGCACAACCGGAAGACGGCATCACCGAAAAGGGACTTTTTCCGCGTATCGGCGAATACGACAAATGGGCTATCGAATGGGGATATAAATGGTTGCCGCAGTTCGACAGTCCCGACGCTGAAATTCCATATCTCAACAAATTGATTATCGACAGATTGAGCGCTAACAATAAATTGTTTTTTGGCAACGAAAGCGAGCCGTACGATCCGCGTTCTCAGAATGAAGATTTAGGCGATAACTCAATGCAGGCAGGCGTTTACGGAATCAAAAACCTGCAACGCATATTGCCGGAGTTAAAAATGTGGACGCGAACACCTAACGAGAATTACGAAAATCTTCGGACTATGTACGAAGAACTGTTCGGTCAATATAGACGATATACAGGGCATGTACTCAAAAATGTAGGAGGCGAATATCATACTCCGAAAAATGTTGAAGAAGCAGGCAATGTCTATCAACCTGTTGAATATGAACGGCAAAAGGAAGCCATGCGATTTTTGGATACATATCTTTTTACTACGCCTTCGTGGCTGATAGATGACAGTATCATTTCGCTAACAGGCATTAACATTTTATCGTATATCACAATGGCTCAATCGGGAGCATTATCGCGCCTGCAAAATCAGGACATACTGAACAGGATGATTAAAAATGAAGAATTGCAGAAAAATGTGAAAATATATCCGGTTCTGGAATTTTTGGACGATTTGAAAAAAAGCGTCTGGCGTGAACTTTCTACCGGCAACTCAATAGATATTTGCCGTCGAAATCTACAGAAAATTTATATCGAAAATACATTCAATTTGTTAGAGGCTGTAAATTCGGATGTTTCGAGTTTGATGCGTGCTCATTTGCTTGCTCTCAAAAACGATGTGAAAAAAGGAATTCGTTCGCAAAAAGGACTTTCAAAGTATCATTTGCAGGATATATTGCAAAGAATCGATGTAGCGTTGAATACGAATAAAAATGATAAAAAGGGATGAAAATTTTAGTATTTGATAATTACGATTCGTTTACTTATAATTTGGTACATTCTATCAGCCGTTTAGGTTATGATGTTGATGTGGCGCGTAACGATTGCATTGCTCTTGAAGATGTTGATAAATACGATAAAATTGTACTGTCGCCCGGTCCGGGCATACCTTCCGAAAGCGGGATTTTGCTCGATTTGATTAAGACTTATGCTCCGACGAAAAGTATTTTCGGTGTTTGTCTTGGCGAACAGGCTATTGGAGAGGTGTTCGGCGGACAACTCGAAAATCTGGCAAATGTGTATCACGGCGTAAGTACAGAAATACAGGTTGTTGACGACGACATTCTGTTTGCCGGGCTGGAACGCCGGTTCGAAGCCGGACGCTATCATTCGTGGATTGTGAGCCGCGAAAATTTCCCCGACGACTTGAAAATAACCGCTATAGATGCGGAAAATAATATCATGGCGCTGGCTCATCGACGATACGATGTGCGTGGCGTACAGTTTCATCCCGAATCGGTGTTGACGCCCGTCGGGATGAAAATATTGAAAAATTGGTTAGAATCGATTAATAGATAAATGAAAAACTTATTGTACCGATTATTTGAACACCGGAATCTCGACCGCGAAGAATCGCGTAACGTCTTGATTCGCATGGCTCACGGCGAGTATAACGAAAGCCAGATTGCTGCTTTCATTACGGTGTTTTTGATGCGAAGCATCACTATTGACGAGTTGTCGGGTTTTCGCGACGCTCTGCTCGAACTGCGCATTCCTGTAGATTTGGATGATTACAATGCTATTGACATAGTGGGTACCGGAGGCGACAACAAAAATACGTTCAACATTTCGACGGCAGCATGTTTTACGGTTGCCGGAGCCGGTTACAACGTCGTGAAACACGGGAACTACGGTTCAACTTCGGTCAGCGGAGCGTCGAATGTGATAGAACATCACGGAGTTAAGTTTACGCGTGATGTCGATTTGATGCGCCGTTCTCTCGATGAATGTAATATGGCTTATCTTCATGCGCAGTTTTTCAATCCGGCATTGAAAATCGTAGCGCCAGTGCGAAAAAACCTCGCTGTGAGGACATTTTTCAATATGCTTGGTCCGCTTGTCAATCCCACTTTGCCGAAACGCCAGATGCTCGGCGTTTACAATCTTAAACTTGCAAGGCTCTATTATTATCTGTATCAGCAGGCAAAAAACAATTTTACGGTCGTGAACTCGCTGGACGGATACGACGAAATATCGCTGACTTCGGAATTTAAATGCTTCGATAATAATGGCGAAGCAATTTACAGTCCCGAACAGTTGGGATTCAGACGCTCCGAAGAAAACGCTCTCTACGGCGGCGCAACGGTCGAAGAGGCTGCCGCTATTTTCGACAGAGTGCTTAATAATCAGGCTACAGAAGAACAGAAAAACGCAGTAGTCGTCAATGCCGCTTTTGCTATCAAAACAATAAATCCCGCATCGGACATCGCCGGATGTATTGCCGAAGCGCTCGAAGCGCTCGACAGCGGCAAGGCGTTAAACGCATTCCGTAAATTCGTTGAAATTAATTCGTGATGAACATTTTAGACAAAATTTTAGAAACAAAACGGACAGAACTCGATAGAAACATAAAAATCCGTACGTTCGAGGACATTTTCGATGAGGCAAAGTCGGTAAAACGACCGGTGCTTTCGTTTGTCAGAGCGCTGCAAGATTCGGACAATCACATTATTGCAGAATTTAAACGACGTTCGCCCTCGAAAGGGTTTTTCAATGCCGACGCCAATGTCGAAACGATTGTCGGAGGATATTCTGCAGCAGGAGCAGCGGCAATATCCGTCCTCACCGACAGCGATTATTTCGGCGGCTCGCTCGACGACCTTTCAACAGCACGAAAAGTATCCGCTGTACCTTTGCTGCGAAAGGATTTCATCATCGACGAGTACCAGATTTGCGAAGCGCGAATTGCCAGCGCCGATGTCGTCCTGCTGATTGCCGCCGCTATAACTATCGACAGATGTGCCGAACTCACAAAATTTGCTCGTTCGCTCGGGCTCGAAGTGTTGCTCGAAATACATAACGAACAGGAATTGAAATATCTTAATCCTTTCGTCAGTGCTGTCGGCGTCAATAATCGCGATTTGACGACTTTCGTTACGGATGTGTTTGTCTCGCACCGATTGGCGGGGCTAATACCCGACTGTTTTCTGAAAATATCCGAAAGCGGAATATCTTCAATTTCAATACTGAAAGTCTTGTTCGACGCCGGTTTTCGGGGCTTCCTGATGGGTGAAAATTTCATGAAAGAACCGGATCCCGTCGAAGCATTCACGAAGTTTTTGGATACGAATTATTTTAAATTTTAGATTGTTGTTTACGTCCAAAGGAAAAATCTACAATCGTGAATCTATTTTTCAATGGTTTTTATGACAATTTTGACGAAACTATTAAAAAAATTTTTGAATATGTATTCATATGATTAGTAGGATATTGAGATTTCAGTGAAAGTATTAATTTAAATCGCTGTAATTTAAAGAATATAAAGCATTAAGATGTAAAAATGGCTAAAAAGT
>JAITKY010000083.1 GCA_031278135.1 Prevotellaceae bacterium
AGGAAACAACAAGTGGTGTAGATTCTATCGAAGATGTCCGACGTGTCGAAAAAATAATAGAAAAATATGGTATATAAGGGTGTGTATGCCCTGCGGGACTTAACATTAATTAAATGTCGTTGCTGCGCGACTTTAATAAGTGGAAACATCATTATAAATTATGATTAATTATGATTAATAAGGCGAGTAATATTCTGCAAATGTGGATGCAATTGTCTGAATAGACAGGGCTGTAGTGATCGTTATATTCGGTCGTAATACACGATATTACAGCGTAATAATAAAAATGGAGATATAATTTATCGATTGTTTCAAAAATATTATCTAAATTTGTACCCGGATTTAAAAATTCTATAAATGAAAAGGTTCTTATATACAGTTATTTGTGTTATTTTGTTGGCTTCGTGCAGTGATGAGATAGATTTAGCCGGCACAAACGTACCGTGGGTTGAATCTCCGAGAGAGAATTTTTCGGGAATTAGCGTTCAGGACGGATTCGAATTATCTCTGTTTAGCGGTGATACCTCGAAAATCGAGATAGAATCGGACAGAAACGTTCTCGATCATGTGAACTGCGAAATCAAAAACGGGATTTTATGTTTCTACAAAGAACCCAAAACAGTATTTCCAAGCAAGGTTGTGGTGAAAATACAGGTTACAACAAATTCGCTTGACGCTTTAATAATTTTATCGTCCAAAGTGCAGATTGTCGATACTTTGAAGACGAACGAAATTAGCATTTTTTGTTCGGACAAAAGTATCCTGACAGGCAGATTGGAATGTAATCGGCTGCAATCGGTGATAAACAATTCAACTGTCGAACTTACAGGCGTTTCCGGCGCTACGCAGGCAAATATTGACAATGGAAGTTTAGTCAAACTGTTTGGAATGGAGTCGAATAATGCCAAAGTGAATATTTCGGGAGGCAGTTTGACCCAAGTTACTGTTTTTGACGAATTTGAAATCAGCGCTAAAGAAAGAAGCATCCTGCATTACAAAGGCACGGCAGTTATCAGAGATTTGGTGTCCGACGACGATTCCGAAATAAAAAAAGTTGAATAATGAATTCATTTGGAAGACTTTTTCGTGTTCATATCTTTGGCGAATCGCATGGCGACGGGGTTGGAGTATGTATTGATGGCTGTCATGAGGGCATTTCTCTCTCTCCTGACGATTTCGTAGCCGACCTGAGCAGAAGAAAAAGCGGCGCACGTGGAACAACTCCACGCATCGAAAACGATATACCCGAAATACTTAGCGGGATTTACAACGGTTATACAACAGGCGCGCCCATCACGATACTTTTCCGGAACGAAAACACCCGTTCATCTGATTACGAACGTTTTATCGCCATGCCACGCCCCGGACACGCCGATTTTTCGGGATACACAAAGTTCAACGGTTTCAACGATCCGAGAGGCGGAGGACATTTTTCGGGACGCATAACTTTGGGGATTGTGTCGGCGGGAGTGATAGCAAAAAAGATAATCGCACCTGTAAACATCGAGGCTACTCTTGTGAAAGCAGGCGGCAGCGCTGATATACAAAGCAAAATTGAAGAGGTTTTATCCGAAAACGATTCTGTCGGCGGGCTGATTCATTGCCGGATATCCGGTTTAAGCGCAGGCATTGGCAATCCGTTTTTCGACAGTGTCGAATCGGTATTGGCGCACATTTTGTTTTCGATACCGGGAGTGAAAGGAGTTGAGTTCGGCGCAGGTTTTGCTGCCGCCAATATGAAAGGAAGCGAACACAACGACCCCTTTGTTTCCTCAACAGGCGAGACAGTTACGAACAACGCCGGAGGAATAAACGGAGGAATATCTAACGGGAACGATATAAAGATAAACGTCGCAGTGAAACCCACTTCGAGTATTAGAAAAGAACAACAAACCTTTAATTTTGAGACGAAAAAAATGGATGTTCTGAAAGCCGGAGGACGACACGACGCCTGTATCGCTTTGCGGATTCCGGTGATTGTAGAGGCTGCGTCGGCAATAGCCTTAACTGATTTGATGTTTGCGAAAAAATAGAAAATGATTGTAGCAAAGAATATTACAAAATCCTTTGGCAAACTGAAAGTGTTGAAAGGTATCGATTTGATCATCGAAAAGAAAGAAGTGATTTCGATAGTCGGTCCAAGTGGCGCCGGGAAAAGTACTTTCCTGCAAATACTTGGAACTCTCAGCCGTCCCGACAGCGGGGAAATATTGATTGAAGGCGCTCCAGTATTCAATTTCAATTCCGATAAACTTGCCGGATTCCGGAACAAGCATATTGGGTTTGTCTTTCAGTTTCATCATTTGCTGCCCGAATTTACTGCGCTCGAAAACGTTTGTATTCCGGGATATATCGCAAAAAACAATAAACAGAAAGTCATGGAACGCGCTAAAGAATTGTTGGCATTTCTCAATCTTTCCGACAGGCTGACGCATAAACCGGCAGAACTGTCGGGCGGTGAACAGCAGCGAGTTGCAGTTGCAAGAGCCTTAATTAACAGTCCCGATATTATTTTAGCCGACGAGCCCTCCGGAAATCTCGACACTCAAAACAGAACCGAGTTACACAATCTGTTTTTCAAACTGAGAGACGAATTTGGACAAACGATAGTTATTGTAACTCATGACGATAATTTAGCCGGAATGTCGGACAGAAAACTGACAATGATCGACGGAAGTATGAAGTATGAGGTATGAAGTATGAAGTATGAACGGCTGTGCCAGCAAGTTTATGGTAATTTATAGTTAATAGTTAATTTATGTATCGTTTTGATTTGATTATCCCCGTGATAGAATACTCTTCAACAGAAGAACTTGACGGGAAATACAAAAACATAATAAAGTCGGCATACGACGCTTGTTCAACGTCTTACGCTCCGTTTTCGAAATTTTGCGTGGGAGCGGCGGTTCTTTTGGAAAACGGGGAAATAATAAAAGGCAGCAATCAGGAAAATGTGGCTTATCCGTCGGGATTGTGCGCCGAAAGAGTAGCTGTGTTTTATGCCAATTCGTTTTATCCGGCAATTCCGGTGATTGCGATTGCGATAGCTGCTTCCGTTGCCGGAGTTCCTTGTAAAGAGCCCGTATATCCTTGTGGATCATGCCGTCAATCGTTACTGCAAAGCGAACAGCGTTTCGGGAAAAACATCCGTGTGTTTATGGTTGGCTCCGAAAAAATCCGTATGGTCGAAAGTGTAAAAGACTTGTTACCGCTTGGGTTTGATTTCGAGTTGGGATGGTAAAGCAAAAGCTAAAACGATTGGCTCCGAAGCTGAAATGTTGCTGCAACGTGGCACTAAATTTAAAAGCGTGGCACTAAATTTAAAATTACTAAAGTAGAGTATTCACACGGCACATGGTATATTGATTTGGATGTTATTGGACAGATATAGAATAGTATTCTTTTTTATACCAATGTTCACCGCCATATTCGGGATATAGCTTATCTATAAATAGATAGTCATTTAGCCACATGTCAAAAACTCCTTTTTTATCGGATGGTTTTTCATAGTCTTTTTCTGTTAAAAGTT
>JAITKY010000098.1 GCA_031278135.1 Prevotellaceae bacterium
CCCTTCCGATATGTCTCGTACCACTTTTTCTTTAAAACAAATACTGTACCGAATATAGCGTTTGCCTCTTTTTGTCTCTTTTTTTGCCATTTTGTCTTGCTTTTGAATGTAAACCTATTGCAGGACATGACAGGTAATATTTGCATGAATTAACGCTAATGGACATTTTGGGCTTATTTTTTGAAAAGGATTTTGTTGTACACCCGATTTAGCCATACAAATAGCGCAAATGAAAAAGATTTTCGCAGATGAAAAAATCTGCGAAAATCTGTTTAATCTACGTTATCAATGCGCTTATCTATGTGAGATATAAAATAATGTCTATTTATTAATACTCTGTATTTTGCGGGTCGAAATTTGTCCAGCCTTTCATCCAGCTACTGTTTGCATTTTCGGTTGGAGCAAAAGCGCCGCGGTAAGTGACTTTTTCAAATCCTGATGATACTTTTGCATTTGTCCAATCGGAGCCTGTTGCCAGAGGACTGTCGGAGGCAGGGAAATAACTGCCGGTTAATTTGAGATCGGCGAGAGTGGCGAATGTTTGGTTGCCTCCACCTTGCCGGTTAAAGTATGTAGTTGCAAATTCGCCGTTATCATCAGGATTGAGAGCGTTGCCATTACTCCAGTATTGTGCGTTTTGAGAAAGTTTGACAGTTCCGGCTACACAGCAATTGGCGATGTTCAATTTTCCTTCTGTTGCCCATTGCTGAGTTGTTGAGCCTTTGTCGTTTTCGATAATTATCCCGATAGGGAATGAGGCAATCAGCGAGTTGAAAACACTCAACTGCGTATTGCGCCGCAGATGTAATCCTGCTTGAAAACGTGCATCTACCGAACTTCCGTTGACGCCAGCTTCGTTAGTATAAGACGAAGGATTGGCGACGGGTCCAAACAGACTTACATTTGCAAAGACTGCGCTGGTATAAGGTTCTGTAGCCGAACCGCTGGCGTTATTATCCGATTCGAAACTGTTAGACGCTGATTTGTCGCCGATTTTCGGGTTGCGCACACTTAAGGCAAACTGTACTTTTCCGCTAAAGCCGTTATCGGTATCGAAATCGTCGTCCCAACCGTGATATGCGATAAGATGTTTTGCGTTCACCGTTCCGCCGAACCATTCGAACGAGTCGTCGCCCGAATAAGATACTTGGATATAATCGATCACCGTGGCGTCGCCAATCGAGCCGAACGTGATACCGTTGATTTCGTTATCGGGCGAATACTCTATACCGGCAAATTCTACGCGCACATATTTCAATACGCCTGAGTTATCGTGCGCATCGCTACCGCCGTGTTTCGAGCGTATTCCACCTTCGATAGTCTGTTCGCCGGCGTTGTTTGGCGCTTTGCCTAACAGAATCAAACCGCCCCAATCGCCGGAGCTACGTTGTCCTTTCTCCCTGTTAGAGGTAAAGACTATTGGACGTTCGGCAGTTCCTTCCGCATTGATTTTGCCGCCACTCTCGATAATCAAAGTACCTTGACTTGCTTTGTCGCCCCTGATAATTACGCCCGGTTCGACAGTCAAAGTTACGCCGCTCGTAACGTACACAAATCCCGAAAGAATATACGTATTCGGGTATCTTAAAGTCAGATTGCTTTTAATTTCGTAAGCATCCGACCCGTCGCCTAACTGCAAAATCTGTCCAACAGGCTCGTCTTCTGTAACCGTTACGATGCATGTAGCCGATTTGCCGTTTGCAGCAGTAGCGGTGATGTTGGCTGTGCCGACGGCTTTTGCCGTTAATTCTCCTATCGCACTGTTAGTAATCTCGGCAACCGATGGCGCACTGCTGCTCCATGTGACAGTTTTGTCGGCTGCATTTTGAGGTTCGACAGTTACCGTGAGCGTATCTTTGTTGCCCACTTTAATGGAAAGTGTAGAAGGGATCGTTATCGAAGTTACTTCTACAGGGTTGTTGTTGTTGTTGTCTTTGTCATCACAACTTGCGCATAATAAAACTACTGCGCTCAACAGGAATAAAATCCTTTTTAATTTTAAAATCCTCATTTTTTTGAATAATTATATGTTTATTAATATTTTATTGACACGCCAAATGAAACAAACTGACCTTGATTAAATCGTTTTGTCGTCTGTTCGCGTTTATATGTTACATTATCTTTTATAAATTTCGGAAACTGTTTGAATACAATGTCTTCGGAAAGAATATCACGAACGGAACACCGTATTTCGAACCGTTTGCCGATTTTTTTGATGACCGACAGATCGAGCGAATTACGCGGCATTTCGTATGAATCGGGAATCATGTCGTTAATATTTTGGTCGGGAACGTTCGATTTGCCAAGACCGACAATCCGTTTGCCGATACGGTTGTAAAGCGCCGAAATATTCAATCCTGCCTTTTCGGACGAATAATACAGCCCTGCATTGATCACGTATGGCGACTGTCCCTGCATTGCACGGTCAGGCTCCGACACCACTTCGCCCGGCTCGAAATGCACACGGCTCGAAATTAATGCAGCGTTCATAATCACAGAAAACGCCGGTAATCCAGCAAAATCTAACTTTTTGCGAACATCGAGTTCTATCCCGCGGCTGACCGCTTTGCTCGCATTTTCGTAACTGTAACGAAGCGACCCGCCCATATCGATAAATGTCCATTCTATCGGATTCCGAAAATACTTGTAAAACACACCCAGACTGACTGTTTCGCCCAATGCCGGATAAAATTCGTACCGCAAATCGACATTGTCGATCTTTGCCGTTTTCAGATTTTTGTTTCCGCCAATTTCGCTGAACAGGTCGAAATCGTAATACACCGAAGGCGACAGTTCACGAAGTTCGGGACGATTGACAGACCGCCCATACGCTGCTCTCAACTGATACTGTTCCGAAAACTTGTAGACCAGATTCACCGACGGAAGCCAGTCCGTTTCGTAGATATTCATGGTGGAAATCAACGTTGTTGCAAAACTCATTGAACGGTCGCTTGTGAGCCCCGTATGCCGATATTCGACACGTCCGCCGGCATAAATCAACAGATTGCCGACGGGAATTTCGAGAGCGACATATCCGGCAGTATGTAGCACGGTTGCCGAATAGTTGTTGGTTTTTTGACTGATTTCGTCGATAAAAACCTTGTCGGCGCCGAGATATTTGTTGTCGAGCATTTCGGTGAAAGGCAGCGTCAGATATGTTTGCCGTTCCTCGTATGACAGATTGTTGTAACGGTAAATAAACTCACGAACAGCATAATCGCGGTCGTGATATTCGCTGTACAGACCCGCTTTCACCGAAGAGAGAACGATATTTTCAAACGTATGCTTATAATTCAATGCAGCAGAAAAAATATTGTCGCAAAGATTATGGAAATATCTCGAAATGTTGTCGTTACTTGTTTTGACGAAAGGAATATCCGCTTCGCTTCCGACTCCGGCATAATTATTGACAATCCGTCGGTCAGGCTCATTTTTCGAGGCGTACGAATATCCAGCATCCCAAGTCAAAGTTCCCTTCTTTTGCGAAAATGAGAGGTCGTGTGTCCCCGAAAACTGTCCGCTGTAAATCAGTCGTGAAGAATATTGTATTTCTGTCTGTTCGCGATAGTACATACTGCTTACGTCCTTGATTCCTGTACGTTCCGTCAGCCGGTTCCGTCCGAGAATATTGAGTAGATTTTTGAACTCGACACGATTCGATGGATTAATGACAAACGACCAGTTGTGCAGGGCGCCCAGACGTGCATCGTTCGAAAACTGATTGTCAGTGTAATTATCAAGATAAACAGGATTGTCTTCTTTATAATTGTAGATATTGTAACGGGCGTTTTTCATTTTTTGTATTCCCTTAAATGTGTTGCTGTAATTGATAGAAGTCAGATTTCCAATTGTCAGATGGTTTTTTGTTTCCATTCGACGGGCGAGGGTCAGAAAAAACCGCTGGTCGGGAACGGGCGTAATACTTTTCACTTTCCAGTTATTATTGAATCCTTCTTTTGTCAGACGTGTAATTTCGTCGGGACTGTTGTCCACTGCATCTAAATGTGAGGGAAAATCTTTTGACAAAGGACGTTGACTGTTATCGAAACCAAGAAAATCGGTAACGCTGCCTTCGCCGATGCGTAAATTGTTAAACTGTGTCCTGACATTAAATCCGGTAGTGTAACCCGCTTCCAGACTGTTTTTGTCGGGTACGCTCTTGGATGTGATTTTGACGAACCCGCCGGAGAAATCGCCGGGAATTTCGGGTGATGGCGATTTGTAAACCATCAAATTGTCGATTTGGCTACTCGGTACGAGATCAAACGGAAAAGCGCGGCTGTCGGTTTCGGTACTTGGCGCCGTCATCCCGTTAATCCACGCATTGTTATAGCGTTGCGACAGTCCACGAACAATGATCAGCCGGTCGTCGATAATTGTCACGCCCGGCGCCCGGCGAACGACTTCGGAAGCAACTCTGTCGGGACTTTTCGATATCTGTGCCGACGAAATACCGTTCGCAACTTGTGGAAGGGTCTTGACAATCTGCATTATCGCATTCTCGGTATTACTCCTTTGACGTGCGCTTACAACGACTTCGTCCATCACAATGTCTTTACTTTCGATGTAAACATCCAGCACGGTATCGGACTTTGTGATTTCGAAATCTACTTCGAACATCCTGTACGAAAGGGCTGTCACTTCCAGTGTATAGTTTCCTTCGTCGAGATTCCGGATATTGTAGTATCCGTCGGTGTTAGTCATAGCGCCATTGTTTGTCCCTCTAATCAGCGCAGTAGCGCCTTCGACAGGCTTCAACGTTTCCAAATCACGCACGATTCCCGAAATTTCCTTTGCTCTGGCTTCTGCGAAAAATCCCGAAACAATAATCTGAAAAATCGCAATCAATAGCCTTGTCTTCAATCTGTTTTGCATAATCACTTTCATCATTTTGACAATGCAAAATTAAAGTGCGACTATTACTAAACGGCTACAAAAAATTTACAATCATGCGAAGTTTTTTAA
>JAITKY010000127.1 GCA_031278135.1 Prevotellaceae bacterium
TTATAAAGCGGAACATAGAAACTCTTTGACATGCAATCATAAACGATTGTATCTCACTCTTTTGTGCTTTTTATTCATAAACATAGCGCATGTACTTGATAATCTGCAAAGTATGAAAAAATCAAATTGGGGTGAAAGAGATTTATAGAAGAGAAAATAAGACTTTCCCACGTTTACTAAACGATAAACATATTCTGTTTTATCTACATATAAACAATTTCTTGTTCTCAAATCTTCAAAATCCTGCACTCCAACAGGCAATTTTCTTGTATTCAACATAGCCATATCTTTTATGTTTTTGAGTTGCAAAGATACATGATTTTCCGGAATTACGTTATCCTTTTATCCAACGACTTAATCCGCGTTCTTCGTCCGTCGGTAGAGTCAGAACTCCTGACTTGGCGCAGATTACACTGTCGCAATTTTAAGATGTCAAATAATACAACGTGCTGATTATTAAAAATAAAATTAAACATTACTGTATTACCGACATTATTTTTGCGACAATAATGTTTTACGCTATGTTTTTTCATAAATAACTATATATCAACAATAAGACATTCTACGGGTCAGGAGTTCTGAGAGTAGGAGGATGAGGTAGTCTTTAGAGTCGATTTGTTCCAGCGTTTTTTTGGTAATACTGTTATTTTCCATTTTAAGGACGCGAATTTTTAAATAGGTGTAGCCAAATAAATAATATATAACGACTTAATAAAAATCATAAAGAGATTCGAAATATCTAACACTATTTATAATGAGGTTTCCACTTGTAAAAGTCATGCAGCGACGACACTTTATTAATTTTCCCATTCCTAAACGTTTGCTCGTTTTTATATACCGCTTTATTTAAAATCAATATAAATAACCGGATATTCTGTCCAGTCTTTTTCTTCAAATGGCGGTTTCCTGAGGAAGTTATCAGCCATCGAAGTGTGTCGGAACTGCATCCAACAGAAACGGGAAATCTTTTTATCACAAGCAAATGCTCGAAAATATACAATTCAAGAAAAAAGGCGAATCAAAAACATTCCCAATTGAATATATCGAAGCCCTTATTCCAATAAAATTACTATTTTTGTTGTGGTTTCAGTATATGGTTAATAATCATATATCTCTTAACATCAATGAATTATTGTAAAAAAGATTATAAATATATAAGAAAAATGAAGTCAATACTTGGAATAGGGAATGCTTTGGTTGATATTTTGGCGATAACCAAAGACGACAGTTTACTCGAAAAATACAGTCTTCCGAAAGGGAGTATGCAACATGTTAATGAACAGAGAGCCAACGAAGTGTATTATGACCTTAAAGACATCGGGGCGTCGGTGGTTACGGGCGGTTCGGCGGCGAATACTATTGCCGGAATTTCGCAGTTGGGGCTGAAAACAGGATTTTTGGGAAAAGTCGGGGATGACGAATTGGGCAATTTTTATAACAGCGACATCGAACAGTTGGGTGTCAAATCGTTTTTAATCAGAGGAGAAAAAGGAACAGGACGGGCAATGGTTGTAATCAGTCCTGATTCGGAACGTACTTTTGCCGTGTATCTGGGAGCGGCTATCGAAATGACGACCAACGATATTAATCCCTCGATATTTGACGGTTACGATTGTTTTCATGTGGAAGGTTATCTTTTGCAAGACCATGATTTGATAGAAACGGCGATGAAAACGGCTTACTATAAAGGACATGTTATTTCTATCGACCTTGCAAGTTATAATGTGGTTGAGGAAAATGTAGATTTTCTGCGCTATTTGATTAATAATTACGCCAATATAGTGTTTGCGAATGAGGAAGAAGCCAAAGCATTGACAGGAAAAGAACCGGAACAGGCATTAGCAATAATTTCGGAATTATGTGATATTGCGATTGTTAAAGTCGGCTCAAAAGGTTCTTTGGTGAGCGAAGGTTCCAGCATATATCAAATTGATGCCGGCGATGTCAAACCCGTTGATCTTACGGGCGCAGGCGATTTGTACGCTTCGGGGTTTCTTTACGGGCTGACGTTGGGAAAAGACCTCGAAACATGCGCCAAAACAGGAACAATTTGTGCGAGCGAAGTCATTCAAGTCGTTGGAACTAAACTCTCCGGCGATTCGTGGAATAATTTACGCACTGCAATCAACAAGTTGTAGAGAATGTCATTATCTCACGAACTCGGTAAACAGGGTGAACAGCAGGCGATTGACTTTCTACGTGAAAAAGGTTATTCGATTCTTGACGTCAATTGGAGGTATCAGCACAAAGAAATCGATATAGTTGCGGAACACAATAATGAGTTGCATATTATTGAAGTTAAGACGAGAACATCCGCTATTTGGCAAACTGTTAACGAAATTGTGGGCGCGACAAAACAGAAAAATATGATTGCCGCCGCCGATGCTTATATACAGAAAAACGACATCGATAAAAACGTGGTTTTCGACATTGTATATATCGTGCAGACAGGTGAAAAAGAACAAATTGAATTAATCTGCGATGCTTTTCACTCTTACGATTCGGAAAATTGAATTACCTTTGCGCCCGAATTTAATGTTTTATTAAGAAGTAGTTATATAATGAAAGAAAAGACTATTGCGCTGGTTGCGCACGACAACAGAAAAAAAGATTTAGTAGAATGGTCGGAATTCAATGTCAATACTTTATTGAATTACAACCTTGTCTGTACAGGTACTACGGGAACTTTGGTCGAAACGGCTCTCAAATCAAAACTCGGAGCAAAAAAAGATTTGTTGAAAATCACCAAATTGAAATCGGGACCGTTGGGAGGCGACCAACAAATGGGATCATTGATTGCCGAAGGAAAAATCGATTATCTGATATTTCTTTGGGACCCGATGGAACCTCAACCCCACGATGTGGATGTAAAGGCTTTATGGAGAATTGCATCAGTGTACAACATCCCGACGGCAATAAACCGAGCAAGCGCCGATTACATCATTTCATCGCCTTTGATGGACTCCGATTATCATCCGATTGTCAAAAACTTTTCGGAATACCTTAACAGAGTTGTTGATCTCTGAATTATAACCAATTGTCATAATACATTTTCGTCGGCGAAACTGTAATATCCGTTATCGGCAATGATAATATGGTCGTCCAGCGATATGCTGAAAAACGATAATGCAGTTTGTATTCTCTTTGTCAATGCTATATCACTAATACTTGGAATTACGTTTCCCGAAGGATGATTATGGACGGCAATAGCAGATAAAGCCAAACATTCGAGCGCCGATTTTGCAATCAGTTTTACATCGACGATTGCAGCGACTGTTCCTCCCATACTTATTTTAACTTTGTTAATCACGGTTTTACCGGCATTGAGATACATCATCCAAAACTCTTCGTGGGGCAAATCGGACAGTATGGGATAAAAAGCGTCGTAGATGTCTCTCGAACACCGGATTTTTTCCGTTTTATGTCTATCGGATTCTTTTCGTCTCCGTCCCAACTCCATAGCAGCGGCGACAGTTACCGCTCGCGCAGCGCCTATGCCCTTGTACTTCTGCAAGTCGCGGATACTGATTTTGCCGAGTTTATTCAAGTCGTTATCGACACTGTTCAACAGGTTTTTCGCCAAATCGACAGCCGTCATTTCCCTTGTCCCGCTACCGAGAATGATAGCGATAAGTTCGGCGTCGCTCAATGCAAACGCCCCTTTTTCAATCATTTTCTCTCTTGGACGGTCTTCTTCTGCCCAAGATTTTATGGTAAGTCTTTTATTTTCTTCCATAATAATTCAAAATTATGGCGCAAAATTACATAAAATATCAGGAACAATAAAAAATATGTACTTTTGCACTTTAAAATAAAACAAAATTAAAGTAAATGATTATGGATTTTTTGGATAAAATATTTTGGGGAAACTCTGTTAAAACATGGTTAATTTCTTTGATGATTATAGTTATAGCCGTTATTGTCAATAAATTGGTGGCATTGCTGAATAAAAATGTCTTCAAGAAAATCGCTGCAAAAACCAACCACAAAATTGATGACATACTGCTCGATTCGGCGGAAAAACCTTTCATGTTCGGGATCATGCTTGTTGCAATATGGTTTGCGGCGGCTCATCTGAACATGAGCGATGCAATGCATGACATCATCGAAAAAGCGTATAATATACTGATAGTTATCAACGTGACATGGTTTGCTTCGACGTTTACATCTTCGCTGATTTCGGAATATAGCGGACGCATTAATAATCGACTGTTACCGTTGATACGGCGTACGCTCTTGATTCTTATATGGATTATCGGTATCGTTACGGCGTTGCACAATGCAGGCGTCGAAATTGCTTCGATTATCGGAGTGCTTGGCGTCGGCGGCGTTTCGATTGCTTTGGCAGCTCAGGACACATTAAAAAATATTTTCAGCGGGATAACAATTGTTACCGATGCGCCATTCCGCATCGGCGATATCATTCAGTTCGACAGTTACGAAGGTGTTGTGCAGGACATTGGTCTACGAAGCACGCGTATTCTTACTTACGATCAGCGAATCGTATCAGTGCCCAACTATAAACTAATGGATGCTTCGGTAGTAAATATTTCGGCAGAACCGTCGCGACGGGTAATAACAAAACTCGGACTGACATACGACACTGCTCCGCATAAAATGCAGGAAGCCATCGATATACTTAAAAAAACACCACAAAAGGTGAACGAAATAGAAGCAAATACTATCGCCGTATTCTCCGATTTCGCTGATTTTGCTCTTGTTATTACGTATATATATTATATCAGGAAAAATTGCGACATAAGGGAATCTATGTCGAAAGTGAACTTCGAGATTTTGAATAACTTCAACGAGGCAGGATTAAATTTCGCTTTCCCAACTCAAACAATATATGCCAACGTGACAAACACTTAGGGACGAGCAATAAATAAGATATAACGACTTAATAAAACTCATAAAAAGATCCTTCGGACTTACGGACTGCCAATTCTGATTAGAATTAACAGGATTGTACAGAATTCTGATAATTCTATAATTCTGATCAAATTCTGAGTATTGTGGGGTTTTCGTGACACTAAGGGATGCGAAATGAATAAAATATAACGAATTAAAATCTTTTTTTAATTTTTGTGTTGCCTCGAAAATGTGGAATGATAATAAATGGGAAAAAAAAGGAAAATGTAACGATTGATAATTTGACATATCCAAATTCTGGAGATTAAAAATTTCCGAACCGCTGATATCATCAGTGTTACTGCTTCTTTTTGTCTTCTCCGGACAAACCCTTTTTCTGACTTGAGACAAAGTCCTCCCGAACACCCTGTCACCCTCTTCCAGATGCTCTGTCGATCTCTCCTTTCAGGATTTCTGAGTCGGATGAAAATGTGAACAAAACACGTCAGGGACAAGTCTATGCACCTATAGCGCCTCAAAATATAGCCCTCCCCAAAAAATATTTTTGCACAGTATATAAAAAATCACTTACTTTGCGCCCAAATTAATTATGTAAAAAGATGAAAAAAATAGCGTATTTAATGATTGTTTTAATGGCGTTTTCATGTACGCCTCAGCAGGAAAAGACTTATCGGAATCCTGTAGTGGACGTAAGTT
>JAITKY010000139.1 GCA_031278135.1 Prevotellaceae bacterium
GACATAATCCGCGATATGGCGTCGGGGAATGGGCGGCTCGACTTGTTAATGACACATAACGACAAAAAATACCCGATAGAATTGAAGATTCGTTACGGAGAAAAATATATCGAAGACGGACTTGAGCAGACCGCCGGTTATATAGATCTCCATTGCTGCAACGAAGGCTGGATGGTAGTTTTCGACCGTCGTTCGACCATCAGCTGGGAGGATAAACTATATATGAAAAAGGAAACCGTAAACGGTAAAACAATTACGATAGTAGAAGTGTGATAGATAATTAAAAAATTAAAATAGATATGGGTAATCCGAAAGCATTTTTGACCATTCCCCGTAAAGAAGCGGGTTACAGGCCTGTTCTTGATCGAATAGCCGATTTTGGAGAAGTAGAACAAACGTTAAATTCCGAAGACAGGATGTTGCAAGCCTCGCGGTGTATGGATTGTGGAGTTCCGTTTTGTCATTGGGGCTGTCCTGTCGGCAATATAATGCCCGAATGGCAAGATGCTGTATATAAAAGGAAATGGCAGGAAGCGTACAATATTTTGAATACGACAATGAACTTTCCGGAGTTTACAGGCCGAGTTTGTCCTGCCTTGTGCGAAAAAAGTTGCGTACTGAAAATCAACGAAAATCCTGTGACTATTCGCGAAAACGAAGCCGCAGTTGCCGAACGCGCTTTTCAGGAAGGATATGTCGTCCCTAAAATACCGAAAAAGCGTACAGGTAAACGAGTTGCGGTAATCGGATCGGGACCGTCGGGCTTGGCTGTCGCCGATATGTTGAACCGTAAAGGTCATTCCGTTACGGTGTTCGAAAAAGACGAATCTGCCGGAGGGCTTTTGCGTTTCGGTATTCCCGATTTTAAACTCAACAAAGGTATCATCGACAGACGTCTGAATGTCATGAGCATCGAAGGCGTTGAATTTAAGAACGGCGTGACTGTGGGTAAAGATATCGAAGCGAAAGAGTTGTTAGCCAGCTACGACGCTGTGTGTATAGCAATTGGCGCGGGTAAACCGAGAGATTTACCAATCGAAGGCAGGCAATTGAAAGGAATACATTTTGCACTGGAACTCTTGCAGCAACAAAACCGGATTGTCTCCGGTGCAACCGTTCTCGAATCCGACCGTCTGATTGCCAAAGGAAAAAATGTGCTGGTCATCGGCGGAGGCGACACCGGTTCCGATTGTGTGGGAACATCCGTGCGACACAGGGCAGCGCAGGTTACGCACATCGAAATCATGCCGAAACCGCCGGAGTTGTACAATCCCGATACTCCCTGGCCCCTCTGGCCTAACGTGTTGAGAACGTCGAGTTCACATCTCGAAGGTTGCGAACGTCGCTGGAATCTTGCAAGCAAACGTTTCATCGGCGACATCAACGGCAATGTTACCGGTGTGGAAGTCGTTCATGTAGAGTGGACAAAGTCGTCCGACGGCAAATTGACAATGAAGGAAACGGATAAAACCGAGATTTTGAAAGCCGATATGATACTTCTGTCGATGGGGTTCGTTCATCCTGTACACGAGGGATTTCTCGAACAGTTGAACGTGAAATACGACAATCGAGGAAATGTCGCAACGACAACGCCTCATGCAACATCCGTCGATAAAGTGTTTGTTGCAGGCGACGCAACGACGGGCGCAAGTCTGGTTGTCAGGGCAATCGATTCGGGACGCAGAGCCGCCGCCGCAATCGACAACTATCTGAAACACGCAGGATAATGTAAATATGTTAAGTATTGAAACCGTTTATTAAAATATTGAGCGTCGTGCTGAAAATCGTTAGCATTGCATCTGTTGCAGCATTGTTTTTGTGCTTTTTATCGGTATATATCAGTCCTGCAAAAATCTGGATTCTTGCTTATTTTGGGCTGCTTTTCCAACTGTTTTTTTTTATAAACGCCGTGATGCTGATATTCTGGATTATCAGGTGGAAAAAGCGGTTTATCATACTACATATCATCGCTTTTGTACCGACGATTTTCTTTTCGGGATACTTTTTCAGACCTTTCGGCGGAGGAAAAGATGTCGATACGGGGGCAGAGAATATCAAATTGCTGTCGTACAACCTGCAAGGGTTCCGAATCCCTTATCAGAAAAACACTACACAGGAACAAATAGCGGATTTTATCAACAGCGAAAACCCGGATATAATTTGTTTACAGGAGTTTTATACCAACGACAAGGTCACGGAAGAACTGTTCGCTGCATTACTCGACAAATATAAATACCATGCTGTCTTTTACAGTATTAAACGAAAAAACAGTTCTTATGGCGTAGTGACATTCAGCCGTTATCCCATCAATATGACGCTCGAAATCCCGTTCGAAAACACGGCAAACGCTGCCATGTACACCGATATAGATGTCAATGACAAGATTATCCGGGTCTATAACGTTCATCTGCAATCGATAAAACTGAATATCAACAAACTGTTTTCGGGAAAAAATAACCGAATTGACGAAATCGAAGAGGTCTCGTCACGCCTCAAAACCGCATTCATCAAACGTGCCGGACAAGTCGATATCATGGCTAAACATATCGACGCATCGCCGTATTCGGTGATAATTTGTGGTGATTTCAACGATACGCCCATGTCGTACACTTACAACAAACTCAAAGGAAACAGATTGGATTCCTTCTGCGAAGCCGGAAAAGGTATGCCTTCGACTTACCGATTATCCGTCGTCCCATTTGTCCGGATCGATTATATCCTGCACGATAAAAACATGAAATCACTGACTTACACCGTTCACCAAATCAATTATTCCGACCATTTCCCAGTTTCATCCATCGTGAGTCTATCCACAAATTAACACAAATGATCTTTCGAAGTTTTTTATCCGGTAGAGCGGAGAGATAGATACCCCGTATTGGGTATTCCCTCCCCTCCCTCTCATAAAATAAAACCGTATGTACAGTTTTCCCGTATACGGCAAAAAGCGACGGATATTTCTCCCCTAACGGGTTTCATTTATCTATAAACGGGTTTCGCTGCTATAGATATACAAATGCCTTCGGCATTGATTTTATATGATGATATTAGCCCGCGAACTGGCGCTCAGGCTGTCTGCATGCCGGCATACATGCTGTCTGCGCAGGGTATAAAATCCACTCGGATTGAATGTCTGTCTTAGAATTTATAAGCGACACCTATGCTAATCAGTGAAACATTGTTACCTATTTCCGACATAATCGCAAAATTATCTGTCAAATAGTAACGTGCTCCCACATAATATCCCCACACAGGTTCGTTTATAGCATAGTCGCTGTTTCCCGAAACAATCTTATAACCGATGAGCAAACCGGCATAAGTATCCAGTTTGTCAATAAATTGATAATGAAATGCTCCTCTTATTCCGAATATCAGGTTTGAATATTTGTACAACTTCAAATACAAATCGTAGTATTTCGTTCCGATATAGCTTACATCCACTCCTGCGCCTATCGACGCTTTTCCATCTATCAGTCCGTCAACTATTCCATATTCTCCGGTGAACGAGATTGGAGGAAATGTTGTTTTCCAGCCATTTCCGGTATATATGGTATTGACAAATCCTAAACTTGCATTAACGACTTTATCGTCTTTGACAAAAGCCATATCCATATTCTGTGCAAATGAAACCTGCGATAATGTCCAAAATGCAATAATTGTAACAAAAAATCTCTTCATATAAATACTGTTATTTTTATTCCATCAACATCAATTCCAACATTTTGACGGCTGCTGTTGAAACCGGCGTGCCTGGTCCGAATATTGCCGCTGCGCCCGAATCGTAAAGAAATTTGTAGTCCTGTGCCGGAATCACTCCGCCGACAATGACCAGAATATCTTCGCGACCGAGTTTTTTCAACTCGTCCAAGATCTGTGGAACCAGAGTCTTGTGACCAGCGGCGAGCGACGATACGCCTACCACATGCACATCATTTTCGACTGCCTGTTTTGCTGCCTCGGCTGGCGTCTGGAACAGCGGTCCCATATCGACGTCGAAACCGATGTCGGCATAACCTGTTGCGACAACTTTTGCCCCACGGTCATGACCATCCTGACCTAACTTTGCAATCATAATACGCGGTTGGCGACCTTCTTTTTTAGCAAATTCGGATGCCAGATTGCGGGCTTTTTCGAAATTCGAATCATTTTTTGATTCTGCTGAATATATTCCTGAGTTCATACGTATAATTGCTTGATAACGACCTACTATTTTTTCACAGGCATCTGAAATTTCGCCTAAGGAAGCGCGTCGTTGAGCAGCGACGACCGCCAACTCCAACAAGTTTCCCGATTTTGTTTCAACTGCCTTTGTTATATCTGCTAAAGCGGCTTGCACATCTGCTTCGTTGCGAGTTGCCTTCAACTGTTGCAGACGTTTGATCTGTGCTTCACGCACAGCGGTATTGTCCACGTCGAGAATGTCGATGGGATCTTCTTTTTCGAGACGGTATTTGTTGATACCGATAATCGTGTCCTGACCGGAATCGATACGCGCCTGTTTACGTGCGGCAGCTTCTTCGATCCGGAGTTTTGGGATACCCGTTTCGATAGCCTTTGCCATGCCGCCGAGTTTCTCGATTTCCTGAATATGTTCCCACCCGCGTTGCGCCAGCGCTTTGGTCATACTTTCAACATAATACGAACCTGCCCACGGATCAACCGAACGGCAAATATTTGTTTCTTCCTGCAAGTATATCTGTGTGTTACGGGCGATACGGGCAGAGAAATCGGTAGGCAATGCGATAGCCTCGTCAAGAGCGTTGGTATGAAGCGACTGTGTGTGTCCCAGAGCCGCCGCCATTGCTTCGATACATGTACGCGCTACGTTGTTGAACGGGTCTTGCTCTGTCAAACTCCATCCGGAAGTCTGCGAGTGAGTACGTAACGACATTGATTTCGGATTTTTCGGCTCAAATGTTTTGACAATCTTAGCCCAAAGCATACGGGCTGCCCTCATTTTCGATATTTCCATGAAATGATTCATTCCCACTGCCCAAAAAAACGATAGACGCGGAGCAAATTCGTCAACAGTCATACCGGCATTCACTCCTGTGCGCAGATATTCAAGCCCATCGGCGAGAGTGTAAGCCATTTCGATATCGCAAGTTGCGCCTGCTTCCTGCATGTGATAGCCCGAAATGGAGATCGAATTAAATTTCGGCATATTTTGAGCGGTGTACGAAAAAATATCTCCGATTATTCGCATCGAAAATTCCGGCGGATAGATATATGTGTTACGAACCATAAATTCTTTCAGGATATCGTTTTGGATTGTTCCGCTAAGTTGTTCCAGAGTACAGCCTTGTTCCAGACCTGCAACGATATAGAACGCCAGAACGGGCAATACGGCGCCGTTCATTGTCATCGACACCGACATTTTGTCTAACGGAATCTGATTGAAGAGGATCTTCATGTCTTCGACACTGCAAATAGAAACACCCGCTTTACCAACGTCGCCGACAACACGCGGATGATCGGCATCGTAACCGCGGTGAGTAGCAAGGTCGAACGCTACGGAGAGTCCTTTCTGTCCTGCAGCCAGATTACGGCGATAGAAAGCGTTTGATTCTTCGGCGGTCGAAAATCCGGCATACTGCCTGACTGTCCATGGTCGCATGACGTACATTGTGCTGTAAGGTCCTCGCAAATAGGGCGGTAATCCGGCGGCATAGCTCAGATGTTCCATTCCTTCGAGGGTTTCGGCGCTGTAGATATTTTTGACGTGAATCTGTTCGGGCGTCATGAATCCCGATTGTGTTTTTCCGCAACATCCGGCGGTTTGAACCGGATTGTCGAATGATATATTTGTAAATTTCGGTCTCATCTTCTTATTTAATATCTAATTCTTGTTGATATGCTTTTAATGTTTCCAAAACGTTGGATTTGACGTTTATAAAATGATTGATGCCTTTCGCTTCCAAATCGGGACGACAAACGGGATCGCCGGCGACTACAACGATAGCCCGTCCTGCAATCTTTTCGTTGATAACGGGAACAGCCTCTGCGTATTCATCGTCGGAACTGCACGCAACGACTATAGCCGCTCCGGCTTGCAACGCCGCTTCGACGCCTTCGCCAATATCGGCAAAACGGTTGTTGTCCTGCACTTCGAAACCCGCAACAGCAAAGAAATTGCACGAAAACTGCGCTCTCGCTCTGCACATCGACAAGTTTCCGTAAGTGAGCATGAAAGCCACAGGAACTTTGCCCTGCTTTTCAGTTTTCATCCTCAATTTTTCGAACGCCTCCGCTCCTCGATATAATTTAACCGGATCGACGATTGTTTCGATTTCGTGTTTATCGGCTTTATCGCTACAGCGATAGCATGATGCAGATGTTTGTTGTTCGAGGATTTTTTTATCTAACTTTTCGGTGAAATTGGGATACTGATTTGTTCCGAGCAGAATATCGCGACGTGTAGCGATGTTCAAATCTTTTCTCTGTGTTGTCGCTTTGACAAGTCCCTGAATAAAACCCTCTTTCAGTGCAGCGATATATCCGCCTTTTTCTTCGATTTCGACAAAAAGTTTCCACGCTTCGCCGGCGATTGATGCGGTCAGGCTTTCGATATAGTATGAACCCGCCGAAGGGTCGGTAACACGATCTAAATAAGCCTCTTCTTTGAGTAACAATTGAACGTTGCGGGCTATGCGCGTCGAAAATTCGTCTCTTGAAGCGTAAGGAGTATTGAATGGTGTAACTTCCAACGAATCAACGCCTGCCAATGCCGCCGACATCGCTTCTGTCGTGCCTCGCAACATATTGACATACGGGTCGTAGATTGTTTGATTCCATTCGGATGTTACGGCATGTATTTTTACTCCCGCAGCCGAATCCGAACCGCCATAATTTTTAACAACTTGCGACCAAAGCATACGAGCCGCTCTGAATTTTGCTATTTCCATGAAATAATTGGGACCCACAGCAAAGGTAAATCTTATACGCGAGGCTATTTCATCTATGCCCAATCCCAAATCGGTGAGTTGCGACAAATATTCGCTGCCCATCGACAAACCAAATGCAAGTTCCTGAACTATTGTCGAACCGGCATTGTGATAGATGTAAGGACTGACACCGATAACCCGGTATTTTGGCAAAACTTTGCTCGTTTCGATCAACGATTTTGCGGTTGTGAAGGCGGTTTCGTCGCAGAAATTGCCTTCGAGCGTCAATCTTCGCAGCGGGTCGTAGTCGATAGAGCCTTCGATAGAGTTAACGTCCCAATTTTCGGCTTTTACTTTTGCAACAACTTGTTGCAGGGTTTTCAGCGCTCCCTTACAGCAGGGTCTGAAATTTGTTTCGATGTACGGAAATGCAATGTCTTTAGTCAGAACATTGAAATCATCGTCGGACAACCCTTCGCCTTTGACTCTGTAAGTTATCGAATCGACGCCTTTCATCAAAATCGAAAGTATCAGACTGTTATCTACAGAAACACCTCTGCTGTCGGGTTCGATTGTCTGCGACACTTTCCAATCGTTGTCACGACGCACGCCCCTAACGTATGGAAAAACTCCCGGAGCATATTTCAAATGCTGTAAATCAGCAATGTCTGCTGCGGTGTAAAACGGACGAACATTGAAACCTTCAGGCGTTTTCCAAACTAATTTTTTGTCGTAGTCAGCACCTTTCAAATCTTTTACAATCACCTCTTTCCACTGTTCTGCCGTTATAGATGGAAATTCGGCAAATAAACTTTGATTCATATTCAAAATTCTACTTATTTTTAACAATTTTGCGGGCGCAAAGGTAATAAAAAAAACTTATGTGCAAATAGATCTCATATATTCTTAGGTGTACGACAAAATTCCCTTTTTATCCATAGATTAGTGAATATCTGTGGATAAAAAGAGGATATGATCCACAGATTTACACAGATTTACACAGATGAATCAAATCTGTGAACATCTGTAGACATCTGTGGATAAAAAGAGGATATGATCCACAGATTTACACAGATTTACACAGATGAATCAAATCTGTGAACATCTGTGGACATCTGTGGATAAAAAGAGAATATGATCCACAGATTTACACAGATTTACACAGATGAATCAAATCTGTGAACATCTGTGGACATCTGTGGATAAAAAGAGAATATGATCCACAGATTTA
>JAITKY010000166.1 GCA_031278135.1 Prevotellaceae bacterium
CTCAGACCGTCTGAGTGCAGCACTCGCGCCGTCTGAGTGTCGGCATATAAAGAGAGATGAGTGATGAGTTTTGGCGCACTCATCACTCATCTCTCATCACTCGTCACCCGTCTTTTAGGACGGGTGAGTGTCAAAAACAATAGAATCAGTTATTGATTGTGTGAATAATATCGTTTGCGGCTTCTTTGATTTTTGCGGCTATTTCATTATTTATGACGCCGGCTTTTAGAGGCTCTAAAATGTCTTTTTTATACTTTGTATCAAGTATTTCAAAGAGTAGTTTTTCAAAGTTTTTCACTTTGTCGGGGGTAATTCCAAGGAGGAGATTGTTGATGCCGCAGAAAATTATTGCGATCTGTTTTTCGACGGTCACTGGTTGATATTGCAGTTGTTTAAGCAGTTCGACATTACGTAATCCTTTGTCGAGTATCATTTTTGTAGAAGCGTCGATGTCGGAACCGAATTTTGAAAAGGCTTCGATTTCGCGGAATTGAGCCTGATCGAGTTTCAATGTCCCGGCAACCTTTTTCATTGATTTTATCTGGGCGTTGCCTCCGACGCGGGAGACGGATATGCCGACGTTGATAGCCGGTCGATTTCCGGCGTTGAAAAGATTGGCGTCGAGAAAAATCTGTCCGTCGGTTATCGAAATAACGTTTGTCGGGATGTATGCCGATACGTCGCCCGCTTGAGTTTCTATTATTGGCAACGCTGTCATCGAACCCCCGCCTTTGACCATGGGTTTCAAGGCTTCGGGAAGATCGTTCATGCTTTTGGCTACACTGTCGGAGGCTATGATTTTTGCGGCTCGTTCGAGTAGTCGGGAATGAAGATAAAAGATGTCGCCCGGAAAGGCTTCTCGTCCCGGCGGACGTCTCAAAACCAGAGATACTTCCCTGTATGCCACTGCCTGTTTTGAAAGGTCGTCGAAAACAATCAGCGCATGTCTGCCGGTGTCCCTGAAAAATTCGCCGACGGTTGCTCCCGCGTATGCCGAATAGTACTGTAAGGCGGCGGGATCTGAGGCGGTGGACACAACGACGGTCGTATATTTCATCGCTCCATGTTCTTCGAGCGTTTTCACGGTGTTTGCAACCGTCGAACCTTTTTGTCCTATCGCTACATATATGCAGTAGACGGGATCGCCGGCTTCGTAGGTTGTTTTCTGATTGATGATTGTGTCGATGGCGATTGCCGTTTTTCCTGTTTGACGGTCGCCGATAATCAGTTCCCTCTGTCCTCTGCCGATGGGAATCATTGCGTCTATGGCTTTGATTCCCGTTTGCAGGGGCGTAGATACGGGTTGACGAAAGATGACGCCCGGCGCTTTTCTTTCCAGAGGTAATTCGATAAGATCGCCTTCGATGATTCCTTTTCCGTCGATCGGGTCGCCAAGGGCGTTGACAACCCGTCCGAGAAGTCCTTCTCCTACTTTGATTGAAGCTATTTCGCGGGTACGTTTAACGCTCATTCCTTCCTTTATTTTTTCGGACGAGCCGAGTAGAACTGCTCCTACGTTTTCTTCCTCAAGGTTGAGTACGATGCCTCGTGAACCGTCTTCAAAAAGAATTAATTCGTTCGACTGTACTTTATTCAGTCCGTATATTCGGGCTACCCCGTCGCCTACGTTCAAAACTGTGCCTGTTTCGTCAAATTCCATATTGGTCTTAATACCTTCCAGTTGCATTTTCAAGATATTGGAGACTTCGCTTGCTTTAATCGCATCCATAATATATTATATTTTTTTTCGGCGCAAAGGTAAATTTTTTTGCCTTATGGAAGGATATACCATAAAAATGGTATATCTCGTTGTACTGAAAGACCGTATCTTTGCCCAAAATTTATTGCGATATGGATAAAAAGGATATACAAAATCTCGGGGAACGGACAAAGGCTGTTCATGCAGGCGAGTTTCCCGATCCCGCTACTAATGCTTCGGCGCCCAATATAGTGATGTCGACCACGTTTGTTGTGGACGCCGATACCGGTTTTTCCGTAGAAGGGATGGACGAAACCGACACTTGGGTTTATACTCGATGGGGTAATCCGACGATTCGACAGCTGGAAGAAAAACTGTCGGCGCTGGAAGGCGCTGAAACAGCCGTAGCTTTTGCCAGCGGTATGGGCGCTATTACCGCTTTGCTGTTCCATCTTTTGAGAGCGGGCGATCATGCTGTTGTCAGCGATGTTGCTTATGCGGCTTTATCGGAGATAACCAATGAGTTGATTCCCGAATTGGGCGTCGAAATAACAAAGGTCGATACTTCCGATACCGCAGCAGTGGAGGCGGCGATCAGGGCGAATACGAAACTGGTTTATGTGGAGACTCCCTGTAATCCGATACTCCGTCTGACGGATATTGTTGCCGTAGCGACTGTTGCTCACAGGGCGGGCGCAAAACTTGCGGTCGATTCTACCTTCGCTACGCCGATGGCTACTCGACCGTTGCTCTTGGGCGCCGACTTCGTTATTCATTCTTTGACAAAATATTTGTGCGGACATGGCGATGCTTTGGGAGGCGTTTTGCTGGGCAACGCAAACGATCTTGCTTTGCTGCGTCGACAAACGGCGGTTCGTTTGGGGGGGACTATCAGTCCGTTCAACGCCTGGTTAATTATCAGAGGTCTGGCTACTTTGCCCTTACGTATGCGGGTACATCAGGAAAACGCTCTGAAAATTGCTTCTTATCTCGAACAGAATTCTGCAATTAAACGGGTGATTTATCCGGGTTTGAGTTCGCATCCGCAACACGAGCTTGCTAAACGGCAGATGAATAATTTTTCGGGTATCATTACTTTTCAGGTGAACGACCGACGAAGTGTCAAAAAAATTGCTGAGCGACTGGAAATAATACATTATGCCGTTTCGCTGGGACATCACCGTTCGTTGATTTTTTATCTCGATTCCGGAGATTTACTGAAAACGTCGTTTAAATTTGCGACCTCCCGACAGTATGATTCCTGGAATATTTTTGCCGGAGAGGGAATTTTCCGTTTTTCGGCGGGACTGGAAGATGCCGAAGATTTAATTGCCGATTTGGAACAGGCTTTAGACGTTTGAAATGTACTGCTACGTATCATGTTTTTAGTCGAAAAGCGAAGATTGTTTGGCGTTTTTCAAGGCAAAGTAAATTTTGTTTTTTTCTTTTCTCGTTTCGATAAAATCCAACTTTTTGAGTTCTCTTGTTAATTTGTCGGATTTCCAGTCGAGCTTCAATCGTTTGAGAATATCGTTAGCGGATAACTGTCCATGTAGAAGAATTTCTTTGACCTTGTCGGAAAAGGATTTGTCGTTATTTTGCGTATTTGGAATTTCGGTTAAAGTTTCTGCTATTGTCTCGCTTCTGCCGATTATGTTGCCCTCAATGTCAACGGGCAGAGCGCCTTTTTGAATCAAGACAGGATTATCGTTTTTTTCCGTCACATTTGGTTGTCTGACATAAATAGTTCTACCTTTTTTCAGACCGTCTATAACACCTGCCCATGTACCGCCTTTAGTCTCCTGTCCCTGCCTGTTTTTCGAGGGTTTCGATTCGGCGACGTAAATTTCTTTGGATAGTCCATAGATGATGTGGTTACGAGCCATTGCCAAATCTTTACCCCATCCTGCTTTCGGATGAAAAATGCTTAAAACCAGAACATCGCCTTCGATAATTTGCTTGTAGTAAGATTTAAATCCCGATTCAAACGTCATTATTCCTTGCGGTAGAACGATGATACTTTGTCCCTTGTAGGCAATGGCTGAATCCAGCGCCTGTTTATCGACGCCTTTTGCGAAACCGCTTACCACGACTTTCTGTTCTTTACTTGCCTGTTTTGCGATATTATCGGTGAAGGTCAGTGCAATATCGGAAGCGTTTCTTGAACCGACAATAGCTATGGATTTATTTGACATAATTTGTCTGCTTCCTTTTATGTATGCAATGACGGGGGCTGATTTTTTCAGGTTTTCCTTCAACGTTTTCGAATATTCGGAAGATGTCACAGGTATGACTTCAATACCGTTGTGCTGCAAATTTTCCGACAGAAAGGCGTAGTTTGCAATCGACGATTTTGCGTTTCTTAAATCCGTAATTTGTTTTTCGTTGATCAGGAAATCATTTTTCCAGCAATCTTCGGGAAGTCCGAAAAAGTCTTCGATTGACATTTTTTTGTCATGATAAAATTGAATGATAAGATTCATTTTATCTTCGTTTTTCCATCCATCTTTGTTAGAAAAACTCCATGTCGGCAATTCGTGTGCCAACACCATCCAATATGCTGATTCTTTGTTCATATAAAATCGCCTCCTACTGTTCGAGCAATTACTGTCGGCGCAATTTTCGCCGCTCCCGTCTCAGTTAACAATTTGCCTATTTCTTTGATTGTTGCTCCGCTGTCGAAAATATCGTCGATTAGGATAATCTTTTTATTGGATATTTCATTCGGCTCGGTATAATAGAACGCATTACTGACATTATCTTTCTTGAGATAAGCGTTTTCAAACGTTTTTTGTTCTTTTGTCGTCTTTTGTTTTTGCAGCTTGTGTGAGATTGGTATTTTCAGGATTTTCGATGCTTTTTCGGCGAAATTTTTCACCAGATTACCCGAAATAGTCGGGGGTACGTATAGAATTAAGTCAAAAGTCTCCTGTCCGAACTTCTTTCTGAACGCTTTTAATGTTAGCCACAGTAAAAAATCGGGGAAATCTCCTCCATTTTCGTATTTCGACTTGTGGATGGCATTTCCGACATTAGATACGCCGTAATACGAAGCTGCAATTCCATTAACGATGTTTGAATCGTTGGATTCGACAATGAGTTCAGGAAAATAGTTTTCGCGGAAATCATGCAGTTTCTCAATCCATTCGGGCGTAACTATGACTCTGATTTTTTTTTCTCCCGTATTGTCGCAATTAGTAAACATATCGTTAGAGTTGTCGCCGAGATAGTCGCAAAGAAACTTCATTCTCGAATCTTTTGTTTCAACATATTCAAGCATTTTATCAAGTTCTTTTGTCTTGACCGCTCTTAATTCTTCGAATGATTTTGTATTCAGCGGTTGTGAATCTGGAATGAACTCATATTTTTTAGCTTTATCATAAATGGTTTCCCGGATAATGCCCTGCTCAATTAAATCGGACTTAATTACGCGTATTTGATTTTGTTTCAAGTTTGTTTGTTTCATTAATTCTCTTTCGCCGAACAGTCCGGATTTAACCGTTTCGATAACTTTTTCATATTTTTTTATTGAAGGTCTGGCGCTTTCGATAAAGGCTTCCGGCAGTCTTCTGTCGTCGTTGGGATTGTAGAATAGAATGATGTATGCAATTTCGCCATCTCTGCCCGCCCTGCCAATTTCCTGATAGTAATGTATCGGCGATTGCGGAATTTGTGTATGAATAATGAAACGAATGTCGGCTTTGTCGATGCCCATCCCTAGAGCATTGGTAGAGATGATGCATTTCCATTGATTTTTCATCAATCCGTTTTCTATCGCAATTCTGGAATCGGCATTAAGTCCGGCATTGTAGGCGGTCGAAGATATTTTTAAAAATTCAAACCATTTGGAATATATTTCCGTGTCGATTCTTGTACCGGCATAAAGGATTCCTGACCCGGGCATTTTTTCAATATTTTTTCCCAGCCAAATCATTTTTTCATCATCCGAATCGACTTTGATGACAAAAAGTTTAAAATTATTCCGCATCAAATTACCGCGAATAATAGATATTCCGTCGCCTATTTGTCGAGCAATATCCTTTTCCACTCTTTTTGTTGCAGTAGCGGTCGTAGCAAGAACGGGGAGACCTTTGGGTAAAAGATTTACAAGATTGATTATGCGTTTAAAAGCCGGACGAAAATCATGTCCCCACACCGAAATACAGTGTGCCTCATCTATCACAACCATTGATAAGTTTATTTGTCGAGTTGCTTCAATCCATTCGTTATTTTCCTGTCGTTCGGGAGCGATGTACAATATTTTGATTTTCCCGCACTTTGCATCATTAATGATTTGAGTGTTTTCTTCCTGTGTCTGTTCGCTGTTGATACATTTTGTCGCAATTCCGAGCGATTGCAGTTTCCTGACCTGATCGCGCATCAAAGCGATCAAAGGCGAAAATATCACCGTCGTTCCGGAAAAAACAGTTGCCGGAAACTGAAAACACAAAGATTTTCCAAAACCGGTTTTTTCAATCAACAAAATCCTCTCGCCATTGAGAATTTTTTCAATAGTCAGCCATTGTTCGTCATAGAAGTTCGGTAATCCGAAAGTTTTTCTGAGTAATATTTCTGCGTCCCGTCTGGTCATAATAGTTTAAACTTTATTTTATATTTAAATCTCAATATATTATCCACATTTGTCGATTCAATAAATCCGGATAATAATAGATAGAAGTTCTTGCAATCCTGTTTTACTTCATCATATTGCAACAAATTCATTCTACAACTGTCTTCATTGATTATCTTATGTATATTGCTCATTCCTGTCATATTAAGAATTTGCAAAAATACATCTTTTATTCTATTTTACCGTCAAAATCTTGTTTTGTAGAGATCAATACAAGCAGACAGAAATATATATATATGTATCCATAATATAGGCAACAATCCAAGATGTCGTTTTTCATTGCATGACGATAGTCGACATTTTAAATCGGTTTTATCCTTCTGAATGAAAAAATCGACATTTTGTAATACGTTCCATATATTTCGCATCGGATTATGCGAGAGAATATAAGCCGGATGATATAATAAGGATAATTCATGTGAGGATAAGTATGTTACGTGTTTGAATTTATTCCGCAATCAGCAGAATCAGTCAAAGGACATAGACAATTAATCTTTTGTAAATTAATAACAAACAGCTTTTGTATAACCTTGAATCTTTGTTTCAGTTATTTTTTCCTTCAAAAAGGCAGTTTGCGGGTATTCTTTTTCTGTTTAAAACGATAATTTGAAAGAAAAATGAAAAAAAACTCAAAAAAATAGGCTTAAAAATCAGCAGATTATTCAAAAAAGGATATTTTTTTTAAAAAAACATTTGGAGGGAATGAAAAAGTATTTACCATTGCAACTCCAAACGACACCGAAAGGGTTACCAATCGGGAGCGAAAGGGAAAAAGAAAGTTCTTTGAAAATATTGGAAACAGCGCTAAGTAAAGTAAATTTACTTACAGAAAAATAGAGTAATCAATTCTTTAAGATAAAGAATCGGAAAAGGGATCAAAAGAAAAAAAATAATACAATGAAGAGTTTGATCCTGGCTCAGGATGAACGCTAGCGGCAGGCCTAACACATGCAAGTCGAGGGGCAACGGGTGTAGCAATACATGCCGGCGACCGGCGGACG
>JAITKY010000180.1 GCA_031278135.1 Prevotellaceae bacterium
TATTTATGGCTTTGACTGCGTCGATTTAAAAATTCAGCCTTTTTTATTTCTTTCAAAATTATACGGCATAAAATATATACATTTTAATTCGTTATATTGTATTTATTTCGCATCACTTAGCGTCTGTCCGAAAACCCACTATACTCAGAATTTAATCAGAATTGGCAGAACCATAATTTTGTTCACAGATTTGATTCATCTGTGTGAATCTGTGTAAATCTGTGGATAAAAAGGGAATTTTGTCGTACACCCTGTAAATTCTGATCAGACTTATCAAAATAGCGAATTTCAGTGCAAAGTGGCGGCAATCAAAAAAAGGGTTGCTCAATAATTTGGGCAACCCTTTAGTTAAATTAAATTTTAATTTAAAAAAAATTGTTATGAAATATTTACTCAAAGAATCGAGGTGTCTTAACTCCGCCATAGCTTTCGCCTCTTCCGATTCTGAAACGGAGTGATATTTCATGTGAACCGCTCGTATATTTTCCGATTGGACCCAGGTTGAGGTCATACGAATATCCCAGTCCCAGGAAGTCTGTAACATACAATCCAATAATACCGACCAAACTTTCCATTTTAAATCTGTCGGTCGAACGGAGCGAAGCGCCAAACCAGAATCTATCTCTATAAGTAGCCATAGTATTCAAGTCGAGTTGCAGAATGGGCCATGAGCTCATGTGAACAACAAATGCAGGAGCGAGTTTCCAGTCGAAGTCCGGACTAAAGGTATATTTTGAATAAAAATACATATGTCGTCCCGACTCGTAGTTATTGATTTTTATGGGCGACACATTCAAATGTGTAGCCGACAATCCAATCTGGAATTTTTCCGTATTAAACTCTATTCCGAAATCGAAATCGGGATTAACCTTATTTGTTCGACCGATATATTCCGGTCCCAGTAGGGGATCGTTGGGCGATTCGGGATGGAGTTTACTCATATCCAAATGCTTATACAGTATTCCTCCGCCCAGACCGAAGGACAAGTAACTGTCTTCGAAATGGATGTAGTATGAATAAGCCAGTTTCGCATTAATTGAAGATTCGGGTCCGATTCTATCGTTTATAATCGTCAATCCTCCTCCCGAATTAATTTGAGCGAAATAGTTGTGAGCGTTCAATACCTGCGTACTTGGAGCGCCGTTGAAGTTGATAAACTGCTGGCGTCCTATTAAAAAGATATGCATATAATTGGAGCCTCCTGTTGCAGCCGGATTATAGTTTACCCTGCTCAAAAACTGTTGAGATAACTGAATATCGTTTTGACCTGAGAGTAGCAGGGGCAAAAACATTACTATTATTATAAAAACTTTTTTCATTTTACGTAAACATTATATTTTATCTTTTTATTTCTTTTTAGCGAAAAACTTCTCATTATCGGCTTTACCTAATGCTCTGTTTATTTTATCGCACATTGCTCTGGCTTCTTCGATTGTATCGAATCCGCCTGCATAATACCTGTATCGTCCGTCGGTGCCACGCTCTTCGTAAACATCCAGATTGAACAACTGCTTAATTTTAAGAAAATCAGAACTGTTCATGCTTGCAGGTCTTTGTGTTCCGGCTACCTGAATAGTGAAAGGCTTATTCTTGATATTAGCGCCTGTTGCCGGCGGTGTTTGAGCTTGTGTCACTGTTTGTTGTTGCGGATATTGCGAATATTGTGGCGGATCCTGTATCTGACGCACGCCGGATGCATCAATTGATGGAGTTACAGTCAATCGTGAATCGTATAAGGCTTCGCCTGTTGTTCCAATCACAGTAAACTCCGTTCTGCGGTTTAACTGATAATCGTAATCAGTTTTTTCGGGTTTGACGAGCAACATCGACTCTCCATATCCTTTGGACTGCAATCGTGCAGGTGGGATATTTTTACTAATAAGATAATCGACAACCGATTTTGCTCTGTTTTCCGACAGTTTTTGATTGGATTTAGTAGATCCACGGCTGTCGGTATGCGAACGTATTTGTATTATCAGAGTTGGATTCTTGTTCATCAACTCTACGAGTTTATCCAATTCCACGTATGATGCCGGCATTAAATCCCATTTAGCGGTTTCATACAATATATTGTCGAGACGTATATTTTCCGCAATTTTAACCAGTTCTATATCCATATCATACCCGGTTGCCTTACAAAATTCTATACTTTGCGGAATATCGCCGACCTCTAATTTTTTAAAGTCGGCGAAAAATTCATCGCCTCCACCCACAGTGGCTTTCACTATGTAAACTGCGTTTTCTTTAATGTCGCCGAAGCGGTACTCTCCATTGGCGTTGGTCTCCAAGAGTTTGATTGCCTCTCCGTTTTCGTGAACTTCGATTTTAACTTTGTCTAAAGGACCAAGGTTGGTTTTAGTTTTTCTATCCTGACTTTCTTCGACTCCGGTAACGATACCCGAAATATAGGCTTCGCTGCTTTTCATTGGAAGATCCCAACCTTTCAGGGCGGCGAATCGCTCATTGATTGAATAGTATGTCCGTGCAATCGGATTATAACGCAATATTGAAGTCGTCAATTCGTATGCCGTCGAATCGGGTTCTATATAAAATACATAGTTACCGTTTTCGTCGGATTTTAATTTTTCTACGATTTTACCGTCTTTTTTCACGTCGACCGCAACTCCCGGCATCGGTTGTTTGCTAATCGAATCGTATATTTGACCCGAAGCGGTTAGAGCGGACGGATAACCTTCGAAGCGGAATATATCGTCGTTGTTTGCCGAACGGCGGGAACTCACCAGCATTCCTTCCGAAAAATCAACCTTTTCGATAAGATTCACATCATCATACTGAGAGTTGAAAGGCATACCAAGATTGATTGCTGTTCCGTGAATATTACCGTCGATTTTTGACGCAAAAATATCCATTCCGCCATATCCGGGATGTCCGTCGGACGAAAAGAACAGATATTCGCCGGCAACAAATGGAAACATTTCGTTACCCGTAGTATTGACTTCACGACCGAGGTTGATAGGCTTACTCCATGTCCCGTCGGGATATTTGTCGGTGTACCAGATATCCGATTTTCCATATCCTCCTTCCATTATGGAAACAAAATAGACTCTTTTACCGTCGGGAGTGACGAATGGATGACCAATAGGTTCGCTACGGTTTTCGATCTTCAATTTATCGATTTCTTTCCACTGATTGTTTTTAAACTCTGCGAAAAAGATATAGCATTGTTCATTTTTCGAATCGCCGGTACATTTTGTATAATATCCCAGATTATTGACATGGTCGTATGCAAATGTTCCTTCGTTTTGTCTGGCATTTCCCTTATTCAACCCGACAACCGGCTCGCCTTTACCATATACGTCGTTGAATATTATTGACATATAGAATTTGGAATATGGCAAACCGGTACGCGGGGAAATATTAACCTGCTGTTTGTTCTGTTTACCGTTGTCTTCGATAGGATTCCCCGTCGATGCATAGATTAAATTATTGTTAAAATATGCGACGCCATATTCGCTGCCTCTTGTGTTCAAAGTTTCCATTGGTTGGAGTTTGAACTTGGGATTTTCCATGCGATGCGCTTTTGCATATTCGCATGAAGCGATCTTGACATCTACCAGTTGATTATCGGGATTGGACCGTTTGAATATCTCAAACTGCTTTTTGGCTTCATCATATTTTGCCAGATTGAGGAGGATTTCTCCATATCCATAATAAACATCCGGAAGCATGTATCCACCTTTGATCGCTTTAACATAATAAGGCTCTGCCTTTTCGGGCTGATTCATTCTTCTATAACTTTCGGCGATACTGAAAGTTATATGACTCAAAACTTGAGGATCGGTAATTTTACTTTCGAGTAAATTGTACTCTTGAATAGCTTCATAATACCTTCCTGCACTAAACGCTTTATCTGCTTTTTTGGTATTTTGACCATACAAAACACCTGTAAACAAAGTAAAAACAATTAACAATACTACATTTTTTTTCATACGAACAACTATTTTTTTTAAACCAAATGCAAATATTTTATTTGCTTCATTTTCCATTTTTAATACCTTTTTCTTTAACTTTAACTTTAAACATTCGTTTGTTTTTTTAGTTTCGGCATTTCTGCGAAAAACGGCTACAACTTCTAAAATTGTAGTTGTGAAAAAACGTGCAAATTTATACATAAAATCTGTAACTGCCGCATTTTTTTATAAAATTTAATATATAGTGCTATATTTCATGCTTTTTTTAACATTTTTTAAGATTGTGTAAACTTCAAAAATTTTTATAATTACGTTCTTCTTACTCTGATTTTTAAAGAATTTTCAACCGGTTTGTCGCTTATTAATATAAGGTATCCACCACCGCCGGCGCCCGAAAGTTTCCATCCCAATGCTTTAGACCGGTAGTATTCGATGTTTTCCAGGACTTTTTCGTCAACCATTTTGGGAAACATTCGTATCTGGGCTTCGAATGATTTTTGTACGTTTGCAGCAAATTTTTCCATATTGCGTTCCAGAATTGCGTCCCAGCATTTGTCGGCGGCTTCGCTAAGGGCTTTGGCATTCGCTGTGTCGATGCAAGTTTCGGAAAGGACGTTGTATTCCCACGAACGCGGCGACAAAGAAATCAGACAGATACGCTCTTCGAGCCAGTTGATGATGTTGTTGTCGAATACCGAACGGATTTTGGATGGCCAGTATTCTCCGCTGTAGTCCAGCCTGTTCAGCCCTGGCATAACGATACCGAGCGAATCCTGCGAACCGCTGATTTCCATTTTTCCGGGCGGATTTTCGTAGCAAAACAATGTTTTAGCAAGTTTTTCTCTGTCGCCGACGGGAATATCCGTTTGCCAGAGTTCAATGGCTTTTTTTCTTGTACTTGTGGACATTCCGCTTCGGTCGTTAAAATCGTAATCGGGTTCTATCGAAATGGTTAGCACCGGTCCGGGATAATGTTTCGAGACGTATGGCTGGTCGAGCCAACCGCCTGCCAAGTCGATTCGGTACGGCATATTGCATTCTTTCCGGAGCGCAGTCGTCGAACGAACCGGCAAGTTTCCATGCGGTATCCTTTTGCTGACAATATAGTTAATACCCAATTTTTTACACAGTGTTTCCTTTGCGGGAGTATGTCCGTCTTCGTTTACGAAAAATATATCCGGTTTAAGTTCAAGGATATCGTCCACGAAATCAAGTAATCCGCTGCCTTTGTTGATGAAAGCGTGTTTAACGGCTTTCAGGGCGCTCACCATGTAGAGCCTTTCCTGCTCGGTGTTGATTGTTTTTCGTCCTTTGAGTTCCGAAATCGTTGTATCCGAGCCTATTCCTACATACAAGTCGCCCAAAGTTGCCGCTTCTTCGAAAAACGCCACATGCCCGCTGTGCAACATGTCGTAACATCCACTAACAAATACTTTTTTATTCATATAGTTCTTTTATTTTTTATCTTTCAATTGCTGATCGTTAATTATCCTGACCATCCTTCGCGGTCTAAATTTCTGTAATTTATTGCCTCAGCCAGATGTCTTGGCAAAATATTTTCCGATTTGCCGAGGTCGGCAACAGTTCTCGATACTTTTAATATTCTGTCGTATGCCCGCGCCGACAATCCCAGACGTTCGACAGCCGTTTTGATAGTATTTTGACCGGCGGAGTCTAATTCGCAATATTTCCGTATCAAAGTAGTCTCCATCATTGCGTTACAATAGATACCACGATATTTTGCAAATCGTTTTTTCTGAATTTCGCGGGCGGCGATCACTCTGCTTCTTATGGTATTACTGTCTTCGGCGACCGATTTGTCCGAAAGTTTTTCGAACGGCACAGGAACCACTTCGATGTGTATATCGATGCGGTCTAACAAGGGACCCGATATTCGCGACAAGTATTTTTTTACGGCGCCTGCCGGACAAACGCATTTTTTTTCAGGATGATTGTAAAAGCCACAGGGGCAGGGATTCATCGACGCTACCAGCATGAAACTTGCCGGATATTCGATCGTGAATCGGGCACGGGATATTACTATTTTTCTTTCTTCCAAAGGTTGCCGCATCACTTCGAGGACACTTCGTCGAAATTCCGGTAATTCGTCCAAAAACAGAACTCCATTGTGGGCAAGCGATATTTCCCCCGGTTGAGGAAACGAGCCGCCGCCGACAAGAGCGATATCCGAAATCGTGTGATGCGGAGAACGGAACGGACGCCGGCATACTAATCCCGAATTTTTCTCTATTTTGCCTGCAACGGAGTGGATTTTAGTCGTTTCGAGCGCTTCGTGCAAACTGAGTGGAGGAATGATTGATGCTAAACGTTTTGCTAGCATTGTTTTTCCTGCTCCTGGCGGTCCTACCATTATTATATTGTGTCCTCCTGCGGCGGCGACTTCCATAGCGCGTTTTACGTTTTCCTGCCCTCGGACGTCGGCAAAATCGGCGGCGTGCAACGAAATGTTTCTGTAAAATTCTTCTCTTGTGTTTACTGTCACAGGTTCGATGTTCTTTTTTCCATTGAGAAAATCAACAACTGCTCTGAGATCTGCGGCTCCATACACTTTCAGTTTATCGACTACGGCGGCTTCTTTTGCGTTTTCTTCCGGAAGAATAAAGCCTTCAAATTCCATTTCTCTTGCCATTATTGCTATAGGCAAAACGCCTTTGATGGGTCGCAGTTCGCCGCCGAGGGCAAGTTCGCCCATAATGATATACTTGCTCAAGCCGGCATCGGGAATCAGTTCGTTGGCGGCAAGGAGACCGATGGCCAAAGGAAGGTCGTAAGCGGCGCCCTCTTTCTTGACATCTGCCGGAGCCATGTTGATGACAACTCTATTCTGAGCTGTAGTCAAATTATTGGTTTTAAGAGCAGTGAATATTCGTTGCACACTTTCTTTGACCGCATTGTCGGGCAATCCGACAAGACTGAAATTTATTCCTTTCGAAACGCTTGTTTCGATTGTTATCAGTGTGGAATTGATCCCGAAGACTGCGCTGCTGTATACTTTCACCAATTTCATTTTCTTTTTTTATTTATTTACCTGAACATGGAACTGAAGTTATTGCATTTCTTGACGAATGCCCGAAAGCGGGACAGGGTATGCTTTTATATCTTGACGATTTTCCGCTATCGCCATCACCGCATCCGAATTTGAAATTTATTCCGAATTGAACGGTTCCATATCTCTGGGATGCGGGATTGAAAAGCGCTAAAAGATTGTCTGTTATGGCATGAAGATTAAACGCTCCGAGCCTGACGCCAAACCCGGCGCCGATGTTCACAAACGAACTGTTGGTAACGGTGTACGACAGCGAACCGAAAACATTCGAGGTATTGTCGGTAAGGGCTGTGGCTGTGAGCGCCCAAGGGATTCCGACCGAACTGATTCCGGCATATCCGGTAACTCCCAGCCGGACGTAATCGCTTACGGGATAACTGATTCCCGCCATGATTTCCGGAGTAAGCCATTGCGAAAACGTTTTGCCGCCGGTGTAATGAAAGTTGGCAATCGATTTTATAGTATCTACGAAGTCGCTCCAACCGTTGATTCCGGTTGTTCCGGAAATTGTGTTCGGATATTTTATCGGCGATTTATGATAAAGCTGGTGTATGTTCGTATTCCAATTTATCATACCTATGTTTAACAAACTGGCCGAAAATTTCCATCCGTTTTCGAAAACTTTGTTTACACCGAAATCTATTGCGCCTCCTATATTGATGGGATTGAAAATAAAGTATTTGACTTGGAGTTCCGGTTTGAAACGTGTCACTGTTCCATCAGACGGGTCGATTTCCATTGTTCCGGGAATCGAAGCGTTTATAAGCAAATCGGATGTTACATCCAAAGCGTAAGCATCAGGATCGGTGTATAATGACAGGATATTGTTTACGCTGTTTGCGCCAATTCGTCCGAACAGCAATTTTGCACGTGCGCCAAGCCACAGATTGTCGCCAACATCGTATGCTACATTGAATCCGTATTCCCTGTACTGTGATACGGATAGCGCTAATTTGGCTTCGATTTTCCGTCCGACATACTCGCCATTTCCGTGAAGCAGAAGATCAATAGGATCTTTCGAAAACGAGAATTTGGAAGAATGTTTTTCGTTCATCGTAAACTGATAATACATGTCTCCGGATCTGTAGCCTATTGTCAAGACATTCAAACTAATATTCGCTGAAATAAGATTCGTTTTTTTAATTTTCGACAGGATTTGGTTACCGTCGATATATTCCTTTCCGATACCCAAATCGTTGTACGAAATCGGTATTCCTGCTGCAACAGAGATGTTTCCCAACATGGGAAATCCGATGTTCCATCTACAATCGCCTGCTACTGAGGGATTCAAGTAGTTCGATTGTGTGATGTCGTGCATTTGGTACAATGTCATGTTCTGTTGTGCAAAAACATTGATATATAAACATAGACACGAAAAAAACGCTATTAATTTCCTTATCATAATTTTATTGTTAAATCTGTTTTAATTGCAAATCTTATACCGAATTTGATATTTACCTGATTGTCTTTAATTTGAGATACAAACACTTTATCAAGATATGTAAAGAATATATCCAGATAAACTTTTCGAACCGTCCGGAACGGGTCGATTTCTTCTATTACAGTTGGTGTTTCCGGCACTCTCACAGACGTATTTACCAAAGAAATAGAATGATTTTCGGGCAACCAGAAATAAGTTTTTTCTTTGTTGTCGTCCTTTGTATATATTCGTATGTTTGCAATTGTTCCCGCCGGAAAATTTTTTGCGGCTATAATAATCTGCGGTTCAAGCCACTTGATTTCCTGCGACGAATGATCGCCTATATAAAAAGGGTATGAATATTCGCCCATTCTTATGGGAGTTTCTTTGGGTAAAGTGAGCGTATCCAGAATTTCGTCGGGGTATGAAAAATTTACAAAATCTATAAAATCGCCAACTCTGATGGTTGTATCTATTATAGGAATTGCAAACTCATAGTCGGATTTTATTCTATCGGGCAATGGATCAAAGTCATAGCATGAGGTTAAGGTAAACATACAAGCACATAAAATCAATACATACCTGTGTCTGTTTTTCACTGAAATCAAATTTAACTGTATCATTATCTCAAAATTTTTTTGCGCAAAATTAATACTTTTTCCGATAATAACACATTCTTTGTTATTTTTATGTATTTTTGCATTTGGAAAATATGTTGTATAATATTAAAAATAAATGATTAAGAACGCAATGATTAGTACTGAAAGTTTTTTGATAAACATAAAAAGTTCCCTGACAAAACATTGGGATTCACCTGCATTGACGGATTTTAACGGCGAAACGGTGACATATGGACAAATCGCTCACAAAATAGCCAAACTCCATATCGCATTCGAGGTTTTCGAACTGAAAAAAGGCGAAAAAGTGTCGATTGTGGGACGAAATTCTTCCAATTGGGGTATATCTTTTCTTGCAACTGTCGCCTACGGAGCGGTCGTTGTCCCGATACTTCACGAATTTACGCCGGAAAATATTCATCATATCGTCAATCATTCCGAATCGAAGATACTGTTTGCCGGAAAATATATCTACGATTCGCTGGATTTGAATCAAATGCCCGATTTGGAGGCAATCATCTTGCTTGACAACTGTTCTGTTGTCAAATCCGTCAAAATGAAAATCGAAAACGCAACGAAAATATTCAACGAATCGGAACAAAGCAGATATCCGGCGGGATTTTTGCCGCAACATATCGAATATCACAATGATGAACCGGAAGAACTGGCAATGATAAATTACACATCCGGAACAACGGGATTCTCGAAAGGTGTGATGTTGCCATATCGCAGTTTACTGTCGAACATGCTGTTTGCTCAGGAAGTTCTCGCCGAACTGAAGCATGGCGACAATGTCGTTTCGATGCTTCCAATGGCTCATGCTTACGGTCTGGCGTTTGAATTTCTGTACGAATTTATCGTTGGCTGTCACATACATTTCCTGTCGAGGCTTCCAACTCCCAAAATTATTCTCGATGCATTCGCATCCGTCAAACCCCGGATTATTATAACTGTACCTCTTGTTGTCGAAAAGATTTTCAAAAAACAGTTGTTTCCTGCCATAAACAAGCCTTTTGTACGTGCGGCATTGCGTTTGCCGCTGGTCGACGGACGTATTCTGAAACGTATCAATCAGCGGCTGACCGATTTTTTTGGCAACAATTTTATCGAAGTGATAATCGGTGGAGCGGCGTTCAGTCCGGTGGCAGAGAAGTTTTTGAAACGGATAGGATTCCGGTTCACAGTCGGGTACGGAATGACGGAGTGCGGTCCGATTATCGCTTACGAAGATTGGTCGAAAGTTCCGCTGTTCTCGTGTGGAAAAGCGGCGCCGCGTATGAAAATAAAAATCGATTCGCCCGACCCCGAAAATGTTCCCGGCGAAATCCTTACACGCGGCGATAACGTTATGCTGGGATACTACAAAAATCCCGAAACGACAAAAGAAGTCTTAATCGACGGCTGGCTACGTACCGGCGATTTGGGAATAATCGACAAAAACGGATACCTTTATATTAAAGGAAGGTCAAAAAACATGATTCTGGGCGCTAACGGTCAGAATATCTATCCCGAAGAGATAGAAAACCGGCTGAATAACACGAAATATGTCGCTGAATCGATAGTCATGGATTCGTACGGGAAAATCGTCGCTCTGGTGTATCCCGACTATGATGCGGCAGCAGCCGAACATCTTTCCGAAGACGAATTGAGCGAAAAATTAGACAAAACACGTCTCGAAATCAACACTCAAACCCCTTCGTACAGCCAAATCGCACAGATAAAAATCCATCCCGAAGAGTTTGAAAAAACTCCGAAAAAGAGTATTAAACGTTATCTTTATACTAAATAAACATGAATCTGTCTTTTTTCATAGCGCTAAGGTACTTACGGTCGAAAAGGTCGTTGAATATCATCAATATGGTTTCGTATATCAGTCTTATCGGGACTGTGTGCGGAACTGCGGCGTTGCTGATTGTGCTGTCGGTGTTCAACGGGTTCGAAAGTCTTACGGCGTCGATATTCAGCATTTTCGACCCCGAACTGAAGGTTACTTCTGTCGCAAACAAAACTTTTGTCGTCGACAGCGTCGTGCTATCAAAAATAGCCGATTTGCCCGAAGTGTACAATGTCGCTCTCACACTCGACGAAAATGTGTTGCTCAAATACAAAAATCAGCAAACAATCGCTCTAATGCGAGGCGTCGATGCTAATTACGAAACGAATACGCCTCTGACAAACTCAATGAACGACGGCAGTTTCCGGATGTACCGAAACGATTATCCTGCCGCTGTTTTCGGGTATGGAGTCGCCTCCAAACTCGGGCTGTTCAGTCTGCGGATGGAGGAACCGGTGTTTGTCAATGTCCCGAAACGTGAGGGAAAAGTGTCGTTAGCCAATCCCGCAGCATCGATTAATACGCTGAGCCTGTTGCCGTCCGGGATTTTCGAGGTCGAGAAAAGTTTTGATGACTCGTATGTGTTTGCTCCTATCAAATTCGTCCAAACCCTGCTCGACCGTGAAGCACAGGCATCGGCTATCGAAATCAAACTGAAACCCGAAACAGATTATAACAGCGCCCGTAAGACAGTAGCAAACATCGTGGGCGCCGGTTTGCAGGTGAAAACGCGCTATCAACAAAACGAGGCTCTGTACCGTATGATGCGCTCTGAAAAACTGATTGTGTACGGAATATTGATTTTGATTGTTATTATTTTGTCGTTCAACATATCCGGCTCACTCGCAATGCTGATAACCGAAAAAAAAGACGATATCGAAACTTTGAAAAGTATGGGCGCTACCGATAAAATGATTAGAAGGATATTCCTGTCGGCAGGTCTGATGATTTCCTTTGCCGGAATAGTAGCAGGTATCTTTATCGGATTGACAATATGCCTGTTACAACAATATTTCGGACTGCTCAAACTCCCCGGAAACAACTTGCTCGTCGATGCTTATCCAGTGAAAGTGCTTCTGCCAGACTTGATGCTGGTAATCGTTTCCGTCGCCATAATAGGATATCTCGCTTCGATAATCTCAACGCTAAAAATAAAATTTTAGGAATACGACAACAGGGCAGCGACGACATTTAGTGATGCGAAATAAACAAGATATAACGGATTATACAGACTGAATTTTTAAATCTGCGGATAAAAAGAAGATATGATCCACAGATTTACAAATCTGGGAAAAGGGAATTTTGTCGTACATCCCTGGCTGATTTATGCCTTTTGTGTTCTTATCGGATGTTTACATTGGTAACATATAATGTGTTTTGACCCATTATATACACTAACTTTTCAATCGCTTTATTATACGCATCAATGGCTTTGTCATATTCGCCTTTATGATAGTAAACATTTCCCTGATAAAAATATTCGTAACTATTCAGGGGTGCATTTCAAATTGTCGCACCCATCCCCCTCGTCTAAGCGTCCACTTTCGCAGGGAATTTCAGAAAATCTATTACTTTCGACCACTGTTTATTCAAGGATAATACCCGCAATCGGA
>JAITKY010000252.1 GCA_031278135.1 Prevotellaceae bacterium
CTTCGCCTATTATTGTTTTATCTTATCTGAAATAATATATGACAAATATCTACTGTGTATCAGATTTATACATAAAGATAAGCGTAACTGAAATGGGGGGATTTATAGAGGAAAGGTATTTAAAAAATGATAAATTGAATAAAAAGACTGTGTCAGCCCAGAACAGTTCCGTGTCTTCGTGCATATATACATTCATCCTCCGTCTTCGTTCTGTATCCATTCTGTACTTGTTCTGTACACATTTTGTATACATTTTCATATTAAACATGAGAAACAGTCCTGCCGTCAAATTTTCAATCTCCGGTTCAGCCGTTGATTCATATTCGCAACGACGACGGGGCGGGTCTGTTATAAACATTATTTCGCTTTTGGTTTCGGTACGAAACATGGATTCGCAATGATGATGTGACAATTTGAAATTCATCTCTATCAAATGTTGACGACGCTATTTATATTTTTTTGTACATTTGCGTTGTTAAATTTTGACAATATGTTGATGAAGAAAGTAGTATTACTGTTGTATTTAAGCCTTTTTCCTTTTGTGTGTTCATATTCGCAGAAAAGAACACAAATAGAATTTTTGCCCGGCGAATACTGGTGGGGTGGAGTTGTTGCCCGCGGTTCACAAATGCCTTACGTTAAACCGTCTAGAGAATACAATTTGGCAAGTCAAAACGACAATAATCAGATTGTTCCGTTTTTTCTTTCCAACAAAGGACGGTATGTTTGGAGCGATTATCCGTTTAAGTTTACGGTCGGCGAAAATGAAATAATTGTCAATTCCGATTATGAAAATATCACGGTTCAGACCACCGGAGCAACATTAAGGGAGGCGTATCTGTATGCCTGTAAAAAACATTTTCCGTCAAGTGGACAGTTGCCCGATTCCCTGTTTTTCGTCCGACCACAGTACAATACATGGATTGAACTGATGTACAATCAGAATCAGCAAGATATTCTTACGTATGCACAGGGCATTATCGATAACGGTTTTCCTGCCGGAGTGCTAATGATCGACGATAACTGGCAAAAATACTATGGCAATTTCGATTTCCAACCCGAAAAATTCCCCGATCCCAAAGCAATGACGGACAAACTCCACGCATTGGGCTTTAAGGTAATGTTGTGGGTTTGTCCATTTGTTTCCGCCGACAGTCCCGAATACCGGTTTTTACGTTCGAAAGGTTATTTGTTGAAAAACAGGAATGGACAAACTGCTATAATCAACTGGTGGAACGGACAAAGCGCCTGTTATGACTTCACCAATCCCGACGCTGCGGCATATTTTGTATCCGTATTGAAGGAGATGCAAGAAAAATATGGTATCGACGGATTCAAATTCGACGCTGGCGATAATAATTTTTATACGAACACCGATTTGATCAGTTATAAAAAAGACGCAATCTCGGTTGACCACACGCTTGAATGGGCAAAAATCGGACTGGAGTTTCCATTCAACGAATACCGCGCCTGTTGGAAGATGGGCGGCGAAGCGCTAGTACAACGTCTTGGCGATAAAAATTATTCGTGGCATGCCGTTCAACTTCTCATTCCCGACATGATAGCCGCAGGATTGCTGGGCTACGCATACGTCTGTCCCGACATGATCGGCGGCGGACAATATTCGTCGTTCCTGAACATCGATCGGGATAAATTCGATCAGGCATTGATTGTTCGTTCGGCGCAGGTACACACTTTGATGCCGATGATGCAGTTTTCGGTCGCACCATGGAGGATTCTGAACAGCGAAAATCTCGAAATCGTCCGGAATATGGCTCGACTGCACGAAAAGATGAGCGGTTACATTATGGACTGCGCACGCAAATCGGCAAAAACAGGCGAACCAATTGTGCGACATCTGGAATATTCGTTCCCAAATGAAGGATTTGCCGACTGTAACGACCAGTTTATGCTGGGCGGTAAATACATGATAACGCCTGTGGTTACAATAAACAATACACGAACAGTGAAACTTCCAAAAGGACGCTGGAAAGACGATTTGGGAAAAATCCACAAAGGAGGACAGACTATAACGATAGAAGTCCCGTTAAACCGATTGCCTTACTTTGAGATGCTTTAGAAATGGGAAATTAATAAGGTATAACAGTACTTCCCGCAGGGACTTTAATAAGTGGAAACCTAATTATAAACAGTGTTAGGCATTTCGAATCTCTTTATGAGTTTTATTAAGTCGTTATATCTTATTTATTTCGCTTCGGTAGAGAAAGAATTTGCAAAAGAATATTTCACGGATAACGAAAAGGTAAATGGGTTGAAAATTACATGAATTTGTTGAAAAATGAACCGATACAACCTTTTTTTGACAAACTGGACGAATTAGAATGTAAAACGAAGCATTTAAAGCTGGCAAAAGATAAACTGATAACATATCTGAAAAATAGCGAAGATTTTATGAAAAAAGGGTTAATTGTTGGTTCCGGCGTTATGGAATCGGCTAACATGGATGTGATACCAAAAAAAATGAAATTATCGGGACAACGATGGTCTATTGACGGCGCTAATCAAATTGCTAATCTTAGAGTTTGTTATAAAAGTGATAAACACGATTTTATCGTCTTTCTGATTAAAAATTTCAAGAAGGCTGGATAAGAAGGAAATTTTGTTGTACACCCTTCCGAAAGTCAGGGCTGAATAGTTACAAAAAAATATATTACTTTTGCACTCGTTAAAAAAATATAATAAACATGCATATAGCGAATTCATTATGTGATGCAGTCTTCAAATTTATGATAGAAGACGAAAAAAATAGCAAAAGGCA
>JAITKY010000256.1 GCA_031278135.1 Prevotellaceae bacterium
CATGAGCATCCCATATCTCAAAATACTTCAAAATGTGTGCCGGTACAAGCATGCTGCTTACTGTCGAAAATAAAATCTCCGTACTCGGGCGTTATAGTCTCTTGAGTCCCATTTTTTATACGTTTTTAATCCTACAAAGGTAATTGTATTTTTCATAGCACCTCAATAAAAGATTTAGCCGAAATGAAATTTTCTTTAACAGATAGTCAATAATTTCTTGTCTGACTAAATCGTAGATCGTAAGTTTCTATTGGATTATATGAACTTTCCAGTCATATTGGGTTTTGTGTGTCTTCTAAAAAATCAGATCATTCATTTTTCATTTTTCTTCATATTTATTTAGCACAACAAACGAAGAGAGAATATATTTCTCCATTAGCAATAAAAGAACTTTGCATCTTTGTGGAATACAATTACGAAAAAGCTGGCGAGCTGATAAAGTCGCCGGCTTTTTCTCTGAAACACATTCTGTTATTACAATAACAGGAGAATTATTTTTTCTTTTACGTGCTTTTTTGACTGTTGCGATACACCCAATACCCGAAATAAGCGATGACAATGAAACAAATCAAAGGCAAGACAAACGATACGCGTACCGACGACAACCAAGTGTCGAACCAGTTAGCCTTATCTATCAACAATCCCTGTAAGGGGGGCATCACGCAACCGCCGCCGATAGCAAGTATCAATCCCGCCGAAGCCAGTTTTGCTTCGTCGCCCATTCCCTTCAACGCAATACCGTATATTGTCGGGAACATCAACGACATACATGCCGAAATCGCTACAATTGAATATAATCCAGCCATTCCGTGAATGAATATAGCGCCCAGTGTAAATATTCCGCCACCAATGGCAAGCGTTGTCAATAATACACTCGGCTTGAAATATTTCAATAAAAATGTACAGATGAAACGGCTCGACACAAAAATACCCATTGCAATCATATTGTAGCCCTGCGCCGTTGCTTTCGACATGTTAAGTTCGGTTTCAGCATATTGGATGATAAATGTCCAAACCATAATTTGTACGCCAACATAAAACGCCTGTGCGACAACCGAGAGAACATAACGCTTGTTATTCAACAGATTCTTGACTGTTTGCCCGACAGTATAGACACCCGAATCGGCGGAAACAATTTTTGGCAGTTTCGCTACAAGAAACATAATGAAAAAACAAAATACCACACTGCCAAGCAACAAGTACGGCAAACTGACTGTATCGAGGTCGGTTTGTTGTATTTGCAACAAAGCATTGGGGTCGGTTTTCTGTAATATAAGCCTTTCGGCTTCGGTTGCCTTGTCCAGACGTGCGAGTATAAACTCTTTGGCAATCAACATTCCCGTCAATGAGCCGATAGGATTGAACGCTTGTGCAAAGTTAAGCCGTCGTGTGGAACTTTCGTCGGGTCCCAGCGAGAGAATGTAAGGGTTGGATGTCGTTTCGAGAAATGCCAGTCCGCAGGTCATCACGAAATAAGCGACAAGGAATGCCCAGAAAAGCATTGCATTACCTGCAGGAATAAACAAAAAGCAGCCGACGGAATATAAGCCAAGCCCGACAAGGATACCTTTTTTATAATTGTATTTTCGGATAAACAGTGCGGCAGGAATCGCCATAAAACAGTATCCGCCGTAAAAAGCGAACTGCACCAGCGAACTTTCGAAATTCGTAATCAGCAGGATATTTTTGAATGCTGCAACCATCGGATTTGTGATGTCGTTGGCAAAGCCCCACAACGCAAAAAGGGACGTAATCATAATAAAAGGAAAAAGATAATTCTTCCCGTTCAGTTTAAACAGCGAACTGCTTTGTTTATTTTTTGGGTCGTTCGTACTCATATTCTTTATTATTAAAAATATTTATTTGAGAAATAATTCAATAACAGGAATTTCGACATTCGGGTGCTGTGCAGGAAGCGTTAATATAACATCATTATTATCCGTTATACTGTATTTTATTTCTGAAGCGTCGTTTAAGAATTGAGCGTATTTGATTTTGTCGCCATATCCCGACAACGACGGAATTGACCATCCGAGTATATGCAGATACAGGCGTTTAGTTTCAGGATTGTATGTCAGCAGACAGTTATCCGGGACTTTGTATTCGTTTGGCGCTTGCGTACAGCCATATATAGAACGACTGTGAAATTTCATCCATTTTGCAATTCCATCGAGACGGTCGTTTGCTCTGTTGTCGAAAGTTCCTCTGGCTGTAGGACCGACATTCAACAGCAAGTTTCCTCCCTTGCTTACGGATTCGATAAGTATCGAAAGCAATTGATGTACGCTTTTCCACGAATGTTCGTCGCGATAATATCCCCACGAGCCGGAAAATGTGTGACAAACTTCCCATGGCAGGCGTACTCCGTTTTCGGCAGGCCACTCTTTTGGAATACTTTGTTCGGGAGTGACATAATCCCAACCCCAAGTTGTATTTTTCAGGTCGGCTCGGTCGTCGATAATGATCTGAGGCTGAAGCGAACGTATCAGTTTAATCAGATTTTCGGAATCCCAGTCTTTATGACCTTTACCATTTTCGCCCGGATATGAAAAATCGAGGAACAACTCATCGATTTGACCGTAATTGCTTAATATTTCGGTCAATTGATCCTTCATATACTTCTGATAAATCTTAATATCCCTTTTTTCGTTTGCTTTTGCCAGTTCGTCGGCATCATCGGGTCTGTTGGGATGTATTTTATCGTATGGAAAATGAGGATGATGCCAGTCTATCAGCGAATAATAGAATCCAACCCGTATTCCTTCGGCTCTGAAAGCGTCAACAAACAGTTTGACCAAATCTTTACCACAAGGCGTGTTGGTTGCCTTATAGTCAGTGTATTTCGAATCCCACAGGCAAAAACCGTCATGATGTTTTGTTGTCAGCACGGCATATTTCATACCGGCGTCTTTTGCTTTTTTCGCCCATTCGGCAGGGTTATACAAATCGGGATCGAAATTATCAAAATACTTTTGATAATTTTCGTTCGATATTCGTTCGTTATGCTTAATCCATTCGTGCCGTGCAGGTAAAGCGTAAATACCCCAGTGGATAAACATTCCGAAACGGTCGTGTGTCCACCATTCCAACCGTTTTGCTTTTTGTTCTTTGGTTTCTTTCGCCCATGAAGGCGTTTCTACCGATTGACTGAATACACTGTTAAAACCAGCGATTATTAAGAAAAATAAAAATACTTTTTTCATTGTTATTTATTTTAAAAAAATTAATTACTTAAATATTTCACGTAATGATTCCGGCAAATAAAACGTATTGGTCGTATCAAAATATACTACTACCGAATTGAGCCTGATTTCCTTACCGTCGAGCAGGGCAATATTCGAATAAGAATTTACTGTTAGTTTGCCTTTTGCATCGGCGCTTTCGACTTCCAACACAGGGAATTTTTTGTCTTCTTTTTTGATTTTCCACTTGAAATCTTTGAAAACTTCGGTGTGTTTTGCAAAATAAGTAGCGGTATGTTCTTTGAGATTACCAATTCTCAGTATATCCGACATATATTTGTTGAGTTCGATGTTTGTGATGAAACCTTCGGGTCTGAAAGTGTTTTCGGGTGCATACACTGCTAAAAAGACTTCTTCGCCGGTGTGTCCTCCGGTAGTAAATCCGAAACAAGTATGATTGTTAAGTATTTCGGTAAGAATTTTTTTTACACTTGTTCCTTTCATCCGTTCTTCGGCGGTCAATGCGCTTTTTTTATAATCTTCCGACGATAATATTTTTGTCAGTTCGTTATCGGTCAAATCAATGTCAGTGTATTGTTTGACTACATTCTTAATTTCAGCGCTTTCGGTGTTTTTTAATATCTCGACTAACGATTCCGCCGTGATTCTAAATTTCGAAACGTTTTTGAACAAATCGTCTTTCGTGAGTTTCGTATAGTTGGGACAACGTTCTGATCCGATACTGATTCCGCTGTTTCCATGATCGGGAACGGCAATGACGACTGTCTCTCCGTTTTTCTTTGCGAATTCGATAGCCACTCCGAATGCCTCGTCGAACGCAAGCAGGTCGGTAATCATTGCTATTGGGTCGTTTGCATGTGCCGCCCAGTCAACTTTGCTACCTTCGACCATAAGGAAAAATCCGTTTTCGTTTTTTGACAGTTTTTCGATTGCTTTGGCAGTCATTTCGGCTAACGAAGGGTACAGTTTTTTGTCGCGGTCAAGGTCGTAAGGCATGTCGTCGTCACAGAATAAACTCCACATCTTATTGCCTTTATGCGAACGGAATCCATCGATATCGTTCAGATAGATTCCATATCCTTCTTTCGTCAAATAATCTTTATGTTCGTCCTTCAAATGTCTTACGCCACCGCCTATCAACACGTCTATGTTGTTGTGAACCATTTGCGAAGAAATCCATAAGTATTTGCCGCGGTCATAACTGTGCGACGAACAATCGGCAGGCGTGGCATGTGGAAATTCGCAGGTAAATACCAGTCCGGCAGCCATTTTGTTGAAAATCTTCGCTGCCTCGAGGACGGTCATCAAAGGTTGATATGCCATAGCGGAATCCATCGGGATGATGTCGTTTCCCGGATCTGCCGGCGGATATGTCGCAACAAATTTGGCACGACTTGGAACACCGGTCATAAAACACGATGTTGTTGGCGCCGAATCGCCAATGGGGGCATTCGACGAATATGTCAATACCGACCCGCACAAATATGGATCTAAATACAGGTTAGGCTTTTCCGGATTCAGATACCTCTGATACCAGCGTGCAGACGATACTGTTGCCCACGATGTTCCGTCGGGTATCATCAGTATCACGTTCTTAACTCTCTTATTTTGGGCATATCCACTAAATACGAATATGACCATCAACAGTACAGATAATATGTTTCTTTTCATCAACTAAATATTTAAAAAAAGTCCGCACAAAATTAGTCTTTTTAATAAAACCAGCAAAATAAATTATTGTCGCCGACTTTTATCCGCTGATAATGACCGTCTTTAAAAAATTTTTTACCAAAAATATGCGGCTTATAATCACATCGTTATACCAAAATAAATAGAATTTATCGAAAAATATACTTGCAGTAACAAAAAAATGTTTACCTTTGCAGCCGCAAAAAAGCCCGGATGGCGGAATTGGTAGACGCGCTGGTCTCAAACACCAGTGGATTAAACTCCGTGTCGGTTCGATCCCGACTCCGGGTACACAACAAAACGCCAATAATCTTATAAATAGATTATTGGCGTTTTTGATTTATGGGTTTTGGCGATTTTTTGTCCCTCAACTAAAAAAGAGCTCCAAAAAATATATTTTTGAGGCTCTGGATAAACTATTGTCATGTAACTCCTTGAATGTCGGATAAAGTTTTAGTAGTTTTATTCTCGCATCTTCTGTAGTAAATTGCCAATTTATTTTAGCCTTTATATTGTTTCTTGCATTTTCCCAAGCTTTAACTTCTTTA
>JAITKY010000172.1 GCA_031278135.1 Prevotellaceae bacterium
TGCAATTATTTTGTCAATATGGATATAAAAATTGATGAAAACACAGGCGTGAAAAATGTAAAATATTGGCATATATAGATTTATAAAAACAGATATAACAATAAAACAAGGACACCACCCAATAAAAGATTTAGCCAAATATATTTGTGATTTTAAAAAAAGCAGTATCTTTGCCGCATTATTATTGAATTTTATTTATAACAGACAAAATAAATGATTAAAGATATTAATGATTTTAAACAAAGCAGGCGCAGGTTTCTAAAGACGGCGGCGATTACTGTAACCGCTTTCACTATTGTACCGCGCAAAGTGTTGGGAGGCAGTTTTCTTGCGCCCAGTGACGAATTGACTAAAGCCATTATTGGAGTTGGCGAAATGGGACGGGGACATATCGGATATCCCGGCTCGCGTTTGACGGCTATCTGCGATGTCGACGGACGGCATCTCAAATTAGCCCTTGCACAAAGTCCTTCGGGAGTAAAGACTTATCACGATTATCGTGAAATATTAGTTGATCCTTCTATCGACATTGTACACATTGCTACGCCCCCTCACTGGCATGGCAAAATGGCTGCCGACGCCGCAAAAGCCGGCAAAGACATCTGGTGCGAAAAACCCATGACACGTACTATCGGCGAGGGTATTAAAGTGAAGGAAGCCGTCGAACGGCATGGACGTATCTTCCGGCTGAACACATGGTTCCGGTTTAATGACACATTCTACGGAATGGGAACGACCGTGAAACCGATTAAAAAATTAGTGGACAGCGGACTGTTGGGCTTTCCTCTGAAAGTGACCGTCAATGCGGCTACCGGATTCGATTGGAAATTCTATTGGGTCGGAAAAACAGGATTGGCAATAGAACCCGTTCCCGCTGAACTGGATTATGATTTATGGTTAGGTCCGGCCCCTTTCAAACCCTATAATTCTCATCGTGTTCACGGCACTTTCCGTGGTTACTGGGATTACGACGGCGGCGGGCTTGGCGACATGGGACAGCATTATCTCGACCCCGTGCAATATTTTCTGGGTAAAGACGATACAAGTCCTGTAGAAATCATTGTTGACGCTCAACAGCAGGATTCCGACGCTTGCGGAACATGGAAACGTATCGAACTTGTTTATAAGGATGGTTGTAAAATCGTGCTTGACGGCGAAAACCGCGACAAAAATGCAGCTTATATCGAAGGTCCGAAAGGCAAACTGTATCCCGGATTCCGTTCGGACATCCCCGATTTGCAGAAAAAACTTGCCGAATTTCCCGATCCTGTTGAACAAAATGTCGATTTCGCACAATCGGTTCGTACACGCAAGCAATTTGCACTAAACGAACAAAACGGATTTCGTTCATCGACATTAGTCAATCTGGCTATTATTGCCGTTCGTTTGGGACGGTCGTTAAAATTTGATCCCGAACGGCTTCAGTTTATCGACGATGCAGGAGCGAATTTATTAATTAACCAACCGGCAAGAACGCCATGGGGATTTTAGATTATATTGCAGATTAAAAAATTAACAATAAATAGAGATTATGATTCGTAATTTATTTCTTACAATAATATTAGTTTTCGGCTTATACTTTTTTGCCGTAGCGCAAACCGATAACCGTACACGTGAAACAAAAATAGCAGATATCGTCATGCTGTTGCCTGCCGATAACTCTGTAAAGTTCAACAGTCTGATGAATGATTTGTATTCGTTGGGCAATGTTATTAACGATTTAGCGCCCCGTCTGGCAGATCCGGGAGGAAACGACGCGCAAATACGCTATGCCATAAGCGGTTTGGCAATGTTTGCATCGAAAAGTCCGGAACAGAAAACCGTAATTGAAAAAAGCCTCATCGCAGTAATTCCAAACGCTAAATCGGACGAAATTCGCGATTTTCTTTTGATACAGTTACAGTATGTCGCCGGTAAAGCATCGGTCGAAACGGTGGCAAAATATTTGGCAAACGACCGTTTGTGCGATGCTGCCGCCCGTGTTTTGCTTCGCATCAACAGCGAAGAAGCAAACAAAGCATTGCTGAACGCCCTCAAACCGGCAAAAGCGGAACAACAAATTACGCTTGTTCAGGCTCTTGGCGATGCCGCTTATGTGCAGGCCCTCGCAGATATTACATCATTGGTTTCGTCGCCGGACATCAAACTGAAAAAAGTCGCGCTATATGCTTTGGCTGCAATCGCTTCTCCCGATTCGGAAAAAGTCCTGAGCGAAGCGGCGTCGAAAGTCAATTATTTACAAGAACCGTCTGAAGCGTTGAGTTCGTACATATTATACCTGAACAACAGATTGTCGAAACAGTCTCAGAAAACGGTTTCTTCCGCCGCTAAAAAGTTGTTGAAAGCGACATCCGAAGATAAACAAATCGCTGCAAAAACCGCAGCGTTCGAATTATATGTCGCCACAGAGGGCGAAAAAGCCGTGTCCGAAATACTCAACGCCCTGAAAAGCGGCAATAAACAGTATCGTGTCGCTTCATTGAATTTCGTTTCCACGATAAAATCGCCAAAAGTCTATCGAGCGCTTGTTGCGAAACTCGACAAGGAAAAAAATAGCGAGATTAAAACCGAAATTATTTACTCTTTAACCGATTACGGGAATCAGGATGCCTTTTCTGTCGCCGTAAAATACTTGACGGACGAAGACCCTGTTAAACAGGCTGCAATCGTTGTGGCGGGAAAAGCAGGCGGGGAAAATGCCATTGTCCCGATTTTGACGGCTATGAATACCGCTAACGAAAAAATCGTCGCTACCGGAAAGTCTGTATTACAGACCATCAAGAGCGATAAGTTGATTCCGGAAGTCGTTGCCGCGTTACCGAAAGCTCAGCCTGCCGCCAAGATTGCTTTGTTGGATATATTATCTTCGCACAAAGCGGTAAATCAGTTTGATGTTGTTCATGAGCAGGCTAATTCATCCGATGAGAATGTGCGTACGGCAGCATGTAAAGCGCTGAAAAATGTCGCAACTCGACAAAACGCTCCGCTCATCGCTCAATTGTTGAATACAAGTTCGAACAAAGAGCAAATCGTTTATTTACAGGAAGCTCTGTATTCGTCAATATCGTCGTTGCCGCAGGAAGAGCAAGCCAAAACAGTTATCGGACTGCTCAAAACAGGGCGAAATCCGGCTCTTTACTACAACGTTCTGGCAAAAATCGGCGGTAAAGACGCTCTGAAAATCATACTTCCGGGCATCGACGGTCCCGGAGGCGACGCAGCATTCGAAGCTATGAGCAATTGGAACGACGCTTCGGCGATGCCAGCTCTGCTCAATATTGCCAAAACAAATTCGAAATATTCCGAAAAGGCTCTGAACAGTTATGTATTGAAAGTCAATAAATCGAACAAAAAACCGGAACAGAAACTGTTATTGTTGCGCGATGCTCTGGAAATTGCCAAAACAGGCGCTCAAAAACAGGAAATCATCAACCAGATTGCTGGAACCCGTTCGTTTTTGGGTTTGATAACCGTCGGGAAATATCTTGACGATAGCGACACCGGCGTACAACAGTCCGCAGTGCAGGCTGTCCGTAAAATTGCAATAGCCAATCCCGCTTATTACGGCGACGAAGTTACGGCGCTGCTCAATAAAACCATCGCTGTGAACAAAGACGCTGAGGCTGAATATCAAAAGCAGGAAATCCTGAAACACTTGTCCGCATTGCCGAAGGACAAAGGATTTGTGTCGTTATTCAACGGTAAAGATCTGACCGGCTGGAAAGGATTAGTCGAAGATCCGATTAAACGCAGCAAGATGACAGCAAAACAGTTAGCCGAAAAACAAAAGAAAGCGGACGAAATCATGCGTCGCGACTGGCGTGTCGAAAACGGATTACTGGTATTCGACGGCAAAGGCTACGATAATCTCTGTACAGTAAAAGATTATGCCGATTTCGAGATGTATGTCGATTGGAAAATAGCGCCAGAAGGAGACGCCGGTATTTATCTTCGCGGAACGCCTCAGGTTCAGGTTTGGGATACATCGCGCAGGTCTGTCGGAGCGCAAGTCGGTTCAGGCGGGTTGTACAACAATCAAAAAAACGTGAGTAAACCCCTTGTGGTTGCCGATAATGCAGTTAACGAGTGGAATTCGTTTTACATCAAGATGATTGGCAACAGAGTGACCGTTTACCTCAACGGACAGTTAGTTGTCGACAATGTTATTCTCGAAAATTATTGGGACAGGTCGTTGCCGATTTTTCCGAAAGAACAACTTGAACTGCAAGCGCACGGCACACGTGTAGAATATCGCGATATCTACATCCGCGAAATACCGCGTCCGGAACCTTACAAGGTATCCGCTGCCGAAAAAGCGGAGGGTTTTGTACCCATGTTCAACGGCATCGACATGACTGGCTGGACAGGCAATGTCAAAGATTATGTCGCTCGTAATGGCGTACTTGCCTGCATTCCGTCCGGTGGAGGTCACGGAAACCTCTACACCGAAAAAGAATATTCGAACTTTATCATGCGTTTCGAGTTTAAACTGACTCCAGCAGCAAACAACGGTCTTGGCATTCGCACTCCGCTCGAAGGCGACGCTGCATACGTCGGAATGGAATTGCAAATTCTTGACAACGAGGCGGACGTATACAAAAACCTCGCTGTTTACCAATATCATGGCTCGGTATATGGCGTGATCCCCGCAAAGCGCGGCTATCTGAAACCAACCGGCGAATGGAATACTCAAGAAGTAATTGCCAATGGAAATAAAATTAAGGTAACTCTCAATGGCACAGTGATTCTCGACGGAGATATAGCCGAAGCAAGCAAAAACTTCACGGCTACCGCCGACAAAAACAATCATCCGGGTCTGTCGAACAAAAGCGGATATATCGGCTTCCTCGGACACGGCTCCGAACTCGAATTTAGAAATTTGAGAATAAAAGAATTATAATGTATAAATACTCAATGTCGGTCGTGAATCGTAAGTGTCCAAAACTTTGATTCACGACCTTTTTTTGTATTCGAACATACGACAATACGACACGCAGATAAAAAAATAAAATCTGTGTCATCAATGTGCTAAAAAATCGGTCGAAAACTGACAATTTGTCATATTGTCATATTTTTTTGTATAAAAAATGTCCGATTTACATAATGGCATAATAATTGATAGGAAACAATACAAAATTATTAAGTATAAAATAACGATATAAAATAAACAGTTAAAAATGGGAAAGATAATAGGAATAGATTTAGGAACAACAAACTCTTGCGTTTCGGTTATGGAAGGTAATGAGGCTGTTGTTATTACGAACAGTGAGGGTAAACGCACAACCCCGTCTATCGTTTCTTTTTCGGAAAACGGAGAACGGAAAGTCGGCGACCCTGCAAAACGTCAAGCAATAACCAATCCGAAACGTACGATATTTTCAATCAAACGTTTCATGGGCGAGACGTACGATCAAGTAACGCTGGAAATTAAACGCGTCCCCTACGATGTTGCAAGAGGCGACAATAATACTCCTCGTGTCAAAATCGATGACCGTCAGTACACACCACAGGAAATTTCGGCAATGGTTCTTCAAAAAATGAAAAAAACAGCCGAAGATTATCTCGGACAAGAAGTTACCGAAGCCGTTATTACCGTTCCGGCATACTTTAGCGATTCGCAACGTCAGGCAACAAAAGAAGCGGGCGAAATCGCCGGTCTGAAAGTTCAACGTATCATCAACGAGCCTACTGCCGCAGCGCTTGCGTACGGTCTCGACAAAAAACACGACAAAGACATGAAAGTCGCTGTCTTCGACCTCGGCGGCGGAACATTCGACATCTCGATCCTCGAACTCGGCGACGGCGTTTTTGAGGTGAAATCAACAAACGGAGATACTCATCTCGGCGGAGACGATTTCGATCAGGTAATTATCGACTGGCTTGCGGAAGAATTTCGAGCCGAAAA